>JAKPSO010000894.1 GCA_029571495.1 Pseudomonadota bacterium | reverse complement strand
TGTTGTCATGCGTTCGCGTGCCGGATTTCGCCGCTGCGGTGAAGCTGATCAACGGTCACGAATTCGGCAATGGCGTGAGCTGCTTCACGCGCGACGGCAACGTGGCGCGTGAGTTCGCCCGTCGCATCGAAGTCGGCATGGTCGGCATCAACGTGCCGATCCCGGTGCCGATGGCATGGCATGGCTTCGGCGGTTGGAAGCGTTCGCTGTTTGGCGACATGCACGCGTATGGCGAAGAAGGCGTTCGCTTCTACACGAAGCAAAAGAGCATCATGCAGCGCTGGCCCGAGAGCATCGGCAAGGGCGCGGAATTTGTAATGCCGACGGCGAAATAACACCCACGGTCGCGCGATGCGCGGTGCCACTTGCATGCACAACGCGAATCGGTAATAATTAATTTATTACCAAGTTTTAGTACCGACCATGACCACCACCGTAAAACTGCCTAACGCGCTCGAAATGGCGTTGCGCCAGCACTGCGCCGTGTCCGGTGAAAGCATCAGCGAAGTCATCCGCGTCGCGCTGGAAGCGCATCTGTCGTCGCACGCGATAGATCAGTCCAGCACGCCGTGGGCACTCGGCGCTGAGTACTTTGGTCGCTACGCAGGCCCCGCTGATTTGTCGGAATCGTTTCGGCAAGCGCGCGGCGCATTGTGGGACGACGTCGCGGCGGACAAGTCGAAGCGCCGCACACGCGCAGCAAAATCGCCACGATGAGCGCAAGCGGCAAACGCGTTGGCGGGGCGAAGGCGACCGCAACTTACGCCGCGACTACATCACGTACCTCCAAACTCAAAGTCAGCGAATCGCGCCCGCCTCCGTACGGCGCAGCGGGCGCTGGTGCCGCGCACGTCCTCGTTGATAGCGGGCCGCTCCTAGCCCTCTTCAACGGCGCGGACAAATGGCATGCGGCCGTCGCCGATTGGCTCAAAGCGAATCCGCGCATCAAGCTCGTCACGACGTGGTGCGTGCTCACCGAGGTGTGCGCGATGCTCTCGCGCCGCGTGCACAACGACGCGGCGCTCGACGTTTTGCGCTGGGCGCTGCGTGGCGGCATTAACATCGACGGCGCGCCGCAAGACGCGTTGGTTTCCGTGCTCGCCATCAGCGAACGCTTTGCCGATTTGCCGTTTGATCTCGCTGACGCGTCGGTCGCGGAAGCCGCGGAGCGCCTACGCATCCGAAGAATTCTGAGCATTGATTCCGACTTCGACGTTTACCGCGATCACGCCGGCCGGCCGCTGCAGAACGTGCTCGTTCGTTAAGCATTTGCATGGCAACAGCTTTTCCGCGCTAACGACCGTTTAGCGGTCGTTAACGGCGTATTTTTTTCTATGTCAACTAGCGGTATTTTTCGGCGGCAATCCTTTATTGGCGGTCCTTAGCGGCACAAAGCCATATCGTCGCAGTCAACGCTACGGTTGGCGAACGCACCGTGCAGCCCTAAGAATATTCTTGACATCACCTGCGTCTGCGGCGCAAAGTTCGCCCCTCGCGCGGTGCCGTCTGTGCCTCGGACAC
>JAKPSO010000891.1 GCA_029571495.1 Pseudomonadota bacterium | reverse complement strand
GGGCGAGCGCGGCGACGCGCGAGATGCGGAGACAGGCGTAATTGTGCGCGATTGCGGACTCTGGTGGGCGTGGTTCGATTGGGTTGGAGGAAAATAGAAACCTATACCGGTGGAAGACCGTGTGTGCTGACCGCCACAGGCAACGGTTCACTGCTTCACCATTTTGTAGGCGACGACTTGGCGTCGCTCCGTGCACCGAAGAGCGCGGCCAAGTCCGCGCCTACAGCTCACTATTCACCGTTCACTGTTCACTGTTCACCATCAAAAAAATGACCTACCCCAACGTCCAACTTCTCATCAACAACGAATGGCGCGCTGCGCGTAGCGGCGCAAGTTTGCCGGTGCACAACCCCGCCGACGGCACCGTGATCGGCACCGTCGCGCGTGCTGCTACGGCGGACCTTGACGACGCTCTTGCTGCAGCGGCGGCGGGCTTTAACGTTTGGCGCAACACGCCTGCAGTTGAGCGCGCGAAAACGATGCGCGCCGCGGCGGTGTTGCTACGCGAGCGCACGGACAGCATCGCGACGCTATTGACATTGGAGCAAGGCAAGCCGCTGGCTGAAGCGAAAGTCGAAATCGGCATGGCGGCGGACATCATTGAATGGTTCGCCGACGAAGGCCGTCGCGTATACGGGCGTATCGTGTCGCCACGCGCGATGAACCAACAACAGATGGTGTTGAAAGAACCCGTTGGTGTCGTCGCCGCGTTCACGCCATGGAACTTCCCGATCAATCAAGTCGTCCGCAAACTCTGCGGCGCGCTCGCGACGGGCTGTTCGATGATCGTGAAGGCCGCCGAAGAAACACCGGCCTCGCCCGCAGAACTCATCCGCGCGTTCGTCGACGCCGGCCTGCCTGCGGGTGTCGTTGGTCTCGTGTACGGCGACCCGGCTGAGATCAGTAATTACTTGATCCCGCATCCGATCATTCGCAAGATCACGTTCACCGGTTCGACGCCGGTCGGCAAGCAGCTCGCCGCACTCGCAGGCGCGCACATGAAGCGTGTGACGATGGAGCTCGGCGGTCATGCGCCAGTGATCATCGCGGGTGACGCCAATATTCCGCACGCGATCAAGATGATGGCCGGTGCGAAGTTCCGCAACGCAGGGCAAGTCTGCATCTCGCCGACGCGCTACCTCGTGGACGAATCGGTGCGCGAAGAATTCGTCGCGGGTTTCGTCAAGTACGTCAACGGCATGAAGATCGGCTCTGGGCTCGAAGCGGGTGTATCGATGGGTCCACTCGCCAATCCGCGCCGCGTAACGGCGATGCAACAGATCACCGAAGACGCTGTGAAGCGCGGCGCAAAGATCGCCACCGGCGGCGAGCGCATCGGCACCGCGGGCAACTTCTTCGCGCCGACGATCATTCTCGACGCGCCGCTCGACAGCTCGGTGTTTAACAACGAGCCGTTCGGCCCCATGGCCGCGGTCCGTAGCGTGAAAAATCTTGACGAAGCGATTACCGAAGCCAACCGCCTGCCGTTCGGTTTGTCCGCGTACGCGTTCACCAGCAGCATCAAGAACGCACACCAACTCTCCAGCCAAGTGCAAACCGGCATGCTCTGGATCAACCAACCCGCCGCACCGTGGGCTGAACTGCCGTTCGGCGGCGTGAAAGACTCGGGCTATGGCAGCGAGGGCGGCCCGGAAGCGCTTGAGGCCTACCTCAACACCAAGACGGTGGCGATGACGAGCGTGTAACCGCGTCGTCGCTAAATGGCGCGCGGCAGCACGATGCACGCCGCGACCATCGAAAATTCAGATACAGCTTTTGTGCGCTATCGGCCATTCCACGGCCGTTAG
>JAKPSO010000877.1 GCA_029571495.1 Pseudomonadota bacterium | reverse complement strand
CGTTTGGTTATCCAGTGATCAGCGATGAGGTCGGCGGCTTCGCCGGCCCGCTCGCGGGCCTGCACGCGGGCTTGCGCGCATGCACAACACCGTACATCGTCACCGCGCCGTGCGACTCGCCGTTTCTGCCGCTTGACATCGTGGCGCGCCTTTACGCCGCACTCACTGACAACATCGCCGAGCTTGCCGTCGCACGCACTGGCGGTTTCGCGCAACCCGTGTTCACGTTGTGCACCACGGCCCTGTTACCGAGCCTCACCACGTTTCTCGAAAACGGTGGCCGCAAGATTGACGCTTGGTACGCAGCGCATCAGATCGCCGAAGTGGAATTCGCAGACGAAAGCGCGTTCGCGAACATCAATACGATCGACGAGTTGCGCCATTTGCAGTAGGACCGCGCGTTCTTCGCGAAGCAATCAAAAATTGAAGCCCGCCATGCGCTATGAATAGGCCATGGCCCGCAAGAAACTCACCTATATTCTGCGACCGACGCTTCCGCGTCGCGCGATCGTGTGGTTTCCGAGTTTCGAAAATCACAAGGTGATTGATCGCTTTCGGGGCGCGAACGATCCACAGGCGCAACTTCTGCCCCCCCACCTCACGTTGGTGTTTCCGTTTCATTCGCGGCTGACACTCGACCAGATCGCCGCGCACGTGCAAAAAGTGCTACGCGCGTGGCCATGCTTCCCGGTCGTCATGCATGGCGCGTGGTTCGCACAAAACGAGTTCATCGGCGTCGCCACGCAGGTCGGTAGCGACGCACTGATCGAAATGCACGACCGTCTCTATCGCGGCCCGCTCGCGGAGTTTTTGCGCACGGAATTCGACTACACGCCGCACATCACGCTCGCACGCGCAAGCGAACCCACGCGCTACGAAGCGTTGTGCACGGCCTCGGCGCAGGTCACCAAAGAAACGTTTCGTGATCTCATGCGCTCAGTCACCATCATCCGCGAGAGTGACGACGAGCAATGGGTGCGCGAGCGCGAAGTCTTTCTGCAGCACTAGAGCCCGTGCATTCAATAATGGGAGCGGGCTCGCCCGCTCCCACAAAAAACTGCGCGACGGGAAGAAGCGATTACGCCGACTTGACCACTAGATCAAAGTGCTCCACCACCGGCGGCTGCGCGAAATAGGGCCCGACGATCGCGCGCCACTCTGGGAACAGCGGGCCCTGGCGAAACGCCACGGTGTGGTCCTCAAGCGTTGCCCAGTAAATCATCAACAGATAGCGTTCTGGCGACTCGACGCCACGATTGACTTTGTAGCCGCAAAATCCTTTGGCCTTGCTGATCACAGTTTCCACGCCGCGTTGAATCGCCGCGTCGAACTCCGCTTGTTTGCCTGCGGGGATGCGAATGTCTGCAACTTCGAGAATCATGAGAGTTTCCTTATGTGAGTACCCTGCAATGCTAGCGTCATGCCGCGCCGTGAGCGCCTATACTCGCGCGCCATGAGTTCTGTCCTCGTTCTACTCAATCCCAATGCGGGCGGTGGTCGCGCCCTGAAACTCGAAGACGACATTCGCGCCCGCATCCGCACCGACCACCCGACGGCGCGCTTCGTCGTCACCGCTTCCATTGCTGATGGTCTCGCGTTGATCGGCGACACCGCGAATGATGCGCGCATCGTGGTCATCGGCGGCGACGGCACGGTCAACCGGATGCTTCCGGGCATCGTCGGCAGCGACCGCGAGCTCGCCG
>JAKPSO010000873.1 GCA_029571495.1 Pseudomonadota bacterium | reverse complement strand
TAGCAACCGTTACACGATTTACGGATTGTTGAAGCGCGCGGGCTGCCAGCCGATCGACCTCGGCAATTTCGTTGATTCGCCCAAAGCGATCAAGGCGGCGTTCCTTGCTGCGAGCGCACAGGCCGACGTCATCATCACCAGCGGCGGCGTGAGCGTGGGCGAAGCCGATTTCATCAAACAAATGCTCAATGAGCTCGGCGAAGTGCTCTTCTGGAAAATCGCCATGAAGCCTGGTCGCCCGATGGCCGTGGGTAAAGTCGGTGGCGCATATTTCTTCGGCCTGCCGGGCAACCCCGTCGCCGTGACGGTCACCTTCTACCAATTCGTACGCTCCGCACTTGCAACGCTGCAAGGTTGAACCGACTACGCGCTGCCGCCGACGGTCAAAGCCACACTCACCAACAACGTCAAAAAAATGCCTGGTCGCACCGAATTTCAACGCGGCGTGTTGACCATCGGCCCGAACGGCTGCGAAGTCAAAACTACCGGCGATCAAGGCTCCGGCATCTTGTCCTCGATGACACAGGCGAACTGCTTCGTCGTGCTTGGCACGGACGTCGGCAACGTCGCAACGGGCGCAGCGGTGGATGTGCAGATGTTTGAAGGAATCGTGTAAGTCCTTAGAGCCTTCCGCATGATCTCGAACCAATTCGTTTCACGTATTAGTCTCAAGACCGAGCTGTTCGACTCGTACGACGCCTATCCGCTGAATCTCCCAGCGGTCCGAAATTTGGATACGCTTGAGTTGCATCCGAAAGTCACCTTCTTCGTCGGTGAGAACGGTTCGGGCAAGTCCACTCTGCTCGAAGCACTTGCGGTTTCGCTAGGCTTCAATGCGGAGGGCGGCAGCAAGAATTTCCGATTCGACACGCGGCAGTCGCACTCAAACTTGCACGAATTGCTTCGAGTATCCAAAGGCATCAAGAAGCCGCGCGCCGGTTATTTCCTGCGTGCCGAAAGCTTCTTTAACGTCGCCACGGAAATCGAACGGCTCGATGAGGAGCCTTTCCCAGCGCCGCCGATCATCGACTCCTACGGCAAAAAGTCATTACATGAGCAGTCTCATGGCGAGTCTTTTTTGGCGCTTCTCATGAATCGATTTGGTGGCCAAGGCCTCTACATCCTAGATGAACCTGAGGCCGCGCTGTCACCACAGCGCCAACTGGTGGCGCTCTCACGGCTACACGACCTGGTGCTGGATCGTTCACAGTTTGTTATCGCTACTCACTCCCCGATTTTGATGGCGTACCCCCACGCGTGGATTTACGCATGCACGGCGGACGGGTTAAAGCGCATTGAATACAAAGACACTGAGCACTATCGCGTGATGCGTGAGTTTCTGCTGGCCCCGGATAAAGCGCTTGCGCGATTGCTAGATCGATCTTCGTAACGCGACGTGTGAATTCGCGGTTGCGGAGCATGAAATTGGTTACGCTTATACCCCTTTCACATCAGTACTCGCGCGATGAAATCCAAACAGTTAACCGTCGAACACCTCTGGCAATGCGAGCGCATCGGCACGCCTAGCGTCTCGCCTGATGGCAAGTGGGTGGTGGTTGATCAGACCACGTATTCGATGGACACCAACGAGAGCGCGACGCAGTTGTGGATGTATTCCACGGATGGCAAAACTCGTAAGCAGCTCACGAGTGCAGGCAAGAAAAACACCGCGCCACAATGGTCGCCGGACGGCAAGGCGATTGCGTTTTGC
>JAKPSO010000870.1 GCA_029571495.1 Pseudomonadota bacterium | reverse complement strand
GATAAGCGCCTTGTCCTTCACGAAGGTCTCGCGAGCCCACTTGGCGTAGTCCTCGCCGCTGCGATACCAGAGGTCTTGGTTGAGCTGGTCGAGCACTTCGAGATGCTTCGGATCATCCATCGCTTTCTTAAACGCGTCGTGCAGCGTTTTCATCACGGCGGGGTCCATGCCCTTGGGGCCAACGAACCCGTACGGCGAATTGCCGACGACGTTGTAGCCCAGGTCCTTTGCGGTTGGCACGTTAGGCCAGCGCTTGGTACGTTTTTCGCCGAAAGTGGCCAAGAGGCGCATCTGGCCACCGTCGACATATTTGTCCCAGCCTGTGGCGTCACTGCCCGCCATGACGTGACCACCAAGCACGGCAGTCATTAAGTCGGCGTTGCCTTTGAATGGAACATGGTTGAGCTGAACCTTCGCAGCATCGGCGATTTCTTCAATGAGCAGATGCGGCGATGTCCCCGTTCCGGTGGAGCCGTAGTCGATGCGGCCCGGCGCTTTGCGTGCGGCCTCCATGTACTCCGCGAAGCTCTTGTGCGGCGAATCCGATTTCACGACGAAGCCGAACGTGTAACCCGACACGCCAATAATGAAACTAAAGTCGTTAATGGGATGCCAGGCCGTTTTTTGCATGTGCGGAATGCGCAGCATGCCCATTGGAAATTGAGCAATCGTGTAGCCGTCGGGCTTGGCGTTGAGCGCCATATTGCCGGGGCCAAGGGTGCCCCCGCCGCCGGGTTGGTTTTGCACGACGATGCTCTGGCCGAGATGTTTTCCAGCGATGTCCGCGATCGTGCGCAAATGACGATCCGTGGAACCGCCCGCGGGCCACGGCACGATGAGCGTGATGGGCTTGCTCGGAAACGCCTGCGCGAAACTTGCCGTGGGAGCGAGTAGCGCTGGCATCGCGAGAGCTGCGGCGATCAACGCACGGCGCATACCACTGTGCGGGGTAGGGTTTGACATCAACGGTTCCTCCTTAGAAATACTCAACACATTATCCACGGCGATGCGAATTTGTGGGAGCGGGCTTGCCCGCGATAGTGTCGGTAGCTCTGTTTCAACCTTTCAGCAGTCCGTGCATGCTGCGAAAATACAGGCATGACGACGAGCACCACCCCGCACAACCCTTGGCTCTTGACGACTGCACCGATGATGGATTGGTCGGATCGGCATTGTCGCGTTCTGTTTCGTTTACTCGCACCGAACGCGCGCGTTTACACCGAGATGGTGACCACCGGCCCGTTCGTCTATGGCGACGCGATTCAACATCACCGGCACTTGCATTTCACGGCGGTTGAGCATCCCGTCGCGCTACAACTCGGTGGCAGCGAGCGCGAGCACTTGGCGACGGCAGCGAAGATGGGCGCGGACTGGGGCTACGACGAAATCAATCTTAATTGCGGCTGTCCGTCCGAGCGCGTGCAGCGCGGCGCGTTTGGCGCGTGCCTAATGGCAGAGCCGGGGCTCGTGGCCGATTGCGTGAAGGCGATGGTCGACGCCGTACCTTCGAACATTCCAGTCACCGTGAAGCACCGCATCGGGTTGGATTACGCGGAGGATTATGGTTTTGTGCGCGACTTCGTGGGCACGGTGGCGGCGGCAGGTTGCAACGTATTCATCGTGCATGCACGCAACGCTGTGCTCAAAGGTTTGAGTCCGAAAGCGAACCGCGAAATTCCGCCGCTGCGCTACGAAGTGGTGTCGAAGTTGCGCGCGGAATTTCCAGCGCTGACGTTTGTGCTTAATGGCGGGCTCACGAGCGCGCAGCAGTGCGTCAATCTTCTGGCGGGCAACACCGCACCACACAAAGGCCCCTCTCCCCCGGAGGGAGAGGGGTTGGGGAGAGGGGGAAGCAAGCGAGCAGAGGACGCGGCC
>JAKPSO010000875.1 GCA_029571495.1 Pseudomonadota bacterium | reverse complement strand
CGCAAGGAACCGCTTGATCATGTGCTGCTCTTTGGCCCGCCGGGGCTAGGTAAGACGACGCTCTCACACATCATCTCGCGCGAGATGGGCGTGACACTGCATCAGACCTCCGGCCCGGTGTTGGAGAAGAAGGGCGATTTGGCGGCGCTCTTGACCAACCTTGAGCCCAACGACGTGCTGTTCATCGACGAGATTCACCGCATCAGCGCGGTGCTCGAAGAGACGCTGTACAGCGCGATGGAAGATTACGCCATCGACATCATGATCGGCGAGGGGCGGGTGCGCGCTCAGTGAAACTTGATTTGCCGCCGTTTACTCTTGTGGGGGCGACGACGCGTGCGGGCATGTTGACCAATCCGCTGCGTGATCGCTTCGGCATCGTCGCGCGGTTGGAGTTTTACAGCGACGAAGAACTCTCTCGCATCGTGACACGCTCGGCGAATCTGCTCGGCGTGAACATGGACGGTGCGGGCGCGATTGAGGTTGCGAAGCGTTCGCGCGGCACACCGCGTATCGCCAACCGACTTCTGCGTCGAGTGCGCGACTTCGCGGAAGTCAAAGCGCGCGGTCATGTCACGCGTGAAGTCGCCGACGCGGCGCTCGTCATGCTCGACGTGGATTCGAGCGGCTTGGATGTGATGGATCGCAAGTTGTTGCAGACCATCGTTGAAAAATTTTCAGGCGGGCCGGTCGGCGTAGATAACCTCGCCGCGGCGATAAGCGAAGAGCGCGAAACCATCGAAGACGTCATTGAGCCGTATTTGATTCAACAAGGCTACGTGCAGCGCACGAGCCGCGGTCGCATGGCCACGGCGCGCGCGTATCGTCACTTTGGTCTGGTGCCGCCCGCAGCGATGGGCACCGGCGAACTGTTTTCGGAGTGACCATGTTCTCGATTCCCGTCCGCATTTACTACGAAGACACCGACGTCGGTGGCGTTGTGTATTACGCCAACTACTTACGCTTTTTGGAACGGGCGCGTACCGAGTGGCTGCGTGCGGCGGGGTTTGAGTTGGACGTTATTCAACGCGATATGAAGGCGGTGTTCGTAGTGCGGCGCGTCGAGGCCGACTACCACCAGCCCGCGCTCTTGGGAAACCTCATCACGGTTACCGCTGAGCCGACCGACGTCGGAGCGAGCCGTCTCCTCATTCGCCAGCGCGTCTTACGCCAGAACCTCGACGGCAGCGATGAACTGTTGCTCTCGGCGACAGTCACACTCGCATTCATCGCGAGTGACTTGTCAGGCCCAATTCGCATGCCGCCCGCACTTCGCGCCGCGATGAAATCCACGCTTCCTTCTGCTTCAACAGAGCGCACTTCCGAATGAAACCCACCGCCGATCTGTCATTCGTTCATCTCATCACCGGTGCAAGTTTGCCGGTGCAGTTGGTGATGTTGTTGCTGCTCGGATTGTCCGTGTGGTCGTGGTGGCTGATCTTTTACAAAGGCGGTGTGCTTAAGCGCGCAGCCTCGAAGAACACAACGTTCGATGAATCGTTTTGGCAGGGTTCGGACCTGAACCAGCTCTATCAACGTGTGAGCGAAAGCCGCGACAAATTTGGTCCGCAGGCGGAAGTGTTCGCCGCTGGGTTCCGCGAATTCATCAAACAAAAACGCCAGTCGACGACGTCGCGCGAAGCGGTAGTCGACGGTACGCGTCGCGCGCTCAAGGCCGCGATGCAGCGTGAGCTCGACACGCTTGAACACCAATTACCTGGCCTTGCCACAGTTGCGAGCGTGAGCCCCTACATCGGACTCTTGGGCACAGTGTGGGGCATCATGAATTCGTTTCGCGGTCTCGCAAGCGTCGGCCAGGCTACGCTCGCGCAGGTCGCGCCGGGCATCGCGGAGGCGCTGATCGCGACGGCCATTGGTCTCTTCGCGGCGATCCCGGCGGTGGTGGCGTACAACCGTTTTCAGGCGCAGCTTGATCGAATCAACGTGCAGCTCGAGACCTTCGCCGAAGAGTTCTTGAACATCCTTCAACGGCAGGCTTAATCATGGACGTCGGCACTGTAGTCCCGTTCGCCCTGAGCGCAGCGAAGGGTTTGAAGTGGAGCTCCGATCTCAAACCCTTCGGCTCACGCCTCAGGGCGAACGGTTGGATGAAGGTTTAGTCGCATGCGCCGCCGCAAACTCGTCAGCCAAATCAACGTTGTGCCGTTCATCGACGTGATGTTGGTGCTGCTCATCGTATTCATGATCGCAACCCCCGCGCTACGCACCGGCGAGATTGACCTCCCGAGCGTGGGCCAAACGCTCACGCCGAGCCAGGTCGATCCCATTGAAGTCACTATCAAAGCCGATGGTTCGCTCTCGCTCCTAGAGAGCGGCAAAGCGGTGGCCGGCCGCTTCAACCGCAGCACGCTTGTGGCTCGGGTTCTCGAATTACAACAGACGCGCGAGCGCTCTGTGGTGATTGCAGCGGACAAGAACGTGAAGTACGACGAGGTCGTGAGCCTCTTGGGTGCGCTGCACGCGCAAGGTGTGAAACGCGTGGGCCTTGTTGCCAAAGAAGGCGCGTAGCGCGCAGCATGGACGGGTCGAAAAATAAGGCGTTGATCGGCACGATCGTCGTGCACGTCGCGCTGGTTGCCGGGCTAATTTTTAGCGTGCGCTGGAAGCATGTGGACAACACGCCGGTGGCGGTTGAACTGGTAACGCGCCCCTCGACTACAGCGCCAGCGCCCACGTCGCAGCCGCCCGCGCCAGCTCCAGAGCCCCCCCCTCCGCCTCCAGCCCCACCCCGCCCAACTCCGCAACCAGCGCCCGCCGTAAAGGCCGCGCCACTCGCTCCGACCGCCGCCGACATCGCGCGCGAGAAGGCGAAACAAGACGCCGAACGCAAACGCATCGAGAACGACAAGCAAGCCGCCGAGGCCGCGAAGGAAAAAGCCCGCAAAGACGCACTAAAGCGTGAGGCCGATGCCGCCGCCGCGAAAGACAAGGCGCGGCAAGACGCATTGAAAAAAGAAGCCGATCAGGAAGCCGCGAAGAAGCAGGCGGCGCAACGCGCGGCGGACTTGAAAACCGCGCAGGACAAGGCATTC
>JAKPSO010000844.1 GCA_029571495.1 Pseudomonadota bacterium | reverse complement strand
CATTGCTGAACGTCGACAAGTTGTGCGCCGGTTATGGCGCAAGCAACGTTTTGTTTGACGTGAATCTCACGATTCGCGAGGGTGAAGTGGCGACACTGCTTGGCCGCAATGGTATGGGCAAAAGCACGCTAGTGAAGTGCCTCTGCGGGTGGCTGAAACCCACAGCGGGATCCATCGAGTTCGCGGGCCGCAACGTGACCACCGTACCCGCGCACGTCATTGGCAAACTGGGCCTTGGACTCGTGCCAGAGGGACGCCAAGTTTTTCCGACGCTCACGATTCGCGAAAACTTGATCGCGACCGCAAGCACTGCAAACGGCAGCGCCTGGAACCTTGACCGCGTCATCGCTTTCTTCCCACGTTTGGGCGAGCGCATCAACCAACACGCCGGCACCTTGTCCGGCGGCGAACAACAAATGCTCGCCATTGGTCGCGCGTTGATGACCAACCCGCGCCTGCTGATACTCGACGAAGCCACCGAGGGCCTCGCGCCACTGGTTCGCGCCGACATTTGGCGCGCGCTCGGCAAGCTCAAAGAGGAGAAGCTTGCGATGCTCGTCATCGACAAAGATCTCCGCGCCTTGCTGCCCCTAGCCAACCACCACACAGGCCTCGAAAAGGGTCGCGTGGTGATCACGGGCACCTCGGCCGAGATCATGCAGCAGGAAGCGCGATTGCATGCGTTGATTGGGGTGTAGGACCCGTTCAAGATTGGTGTGCCTCACTCACCGAATCGCGAGAACTGATTCGGTTCGTCGCAGTCCAACGGCAATCTCCCAACTCACAATGACTCGCTCATCGCGACGTCGACATTGCCATGAAAATACTGTTTGCCATAGTCGCGCTTCTCACATGCTTCGGTGCAAATGCAGGCGATTTCGGCTACTACTCCTACCGAATAGACACATACGATCCCGTGACCGGCCTCTACTACGCGTCCGTCGAAAATGCGGCGGATGGTCGCAAGTCTTTCCTCAGTTCGTCAAACAACCTGATCGTGAACGTCAACATTTTTGACCCCGCGACTAATTCCTCGACCCCTTTGTTTAAAGAGCCGCAACTGGACGGTATCGAGTTTCTCCATTTTGAAAGTAAGTACAAAGAAGGCAGCATGGAGTTCGACGGTAGCCGCAGCATCCGCGTGGCAAACAACACGTTGATAGCGAAACGTGACCCAAAAGATCGCATACTCGTTGGCGTTCGCAACAAGAAAAAAGATGAACTCAACCTTTTTGTTGCGACGAAGCGCGGCACCGGGCTCGCGGTCTTGGCAACTGTGCCGGATGGCGCGCACTGGCACGTCGACGTGAGGAACTCGAAACTACGTGTCGTTCGGCAAACCGGGCAAGGCGTGAAAATTGACAGCTACGATTGGTAGGTTGCGCGACTACACGCCTCGTGCGTCCCGCGCCGCCGCGATCTTTTCCCCCATCATTTGGATGTAATTCTTCGCGGCGCCCGTCGTCGTGATGGTTTGAAAGCGTTTGAGAATCTCAGCGCAAGCCGC
>JAKPSO010000840.1 GCA_029571495.1 Pseudomonadota bacterium | reverse complement strand
GTCGTGGGAGATGGCCGTGGCGCTGTCTCCACAACCTGCCGTCCAGTTGGAGACGACACACAAGTGCGCGTAACGCAGCGACAGCTCCCGCGCGAGCGCGGCCTCTGGCATGCCGGTCATGCCCACGAGTGTTGCGCCGTCACGCGCCATGCGCGCGATTTCGGCCGCGGTTTCAAGGCGCGGGCCCTGCGTCGCCCCGTACACGCCCTTTGCGACAACGGGCTCGTTGCTGCGCGCAGCGGCCTCAAGGATCACGCTGCGCAGTTCGCTGCTATACGGTTGAGTAAAGTCAATGTGAACGACACTGCGGTCACTGCCGTCACAGTAGGTGTGTTCGCGACCATAGGTGTAGTCGATGATTTGATCGGGCATCGCCACCGTGCCAGGCCCGACGTCGTTCGCAATCCCGCCCACTGCCGCTACTGCGATGATGTCAGTCGCACCGGCCTCTTTCAGCGCCCAAATGTTGGCGCGATAGTTCACGCGATGCGGCGCAAGGATATGGCCCGGACCGTGACGCGGCAGGAACAGCGCGGAGGCGCCGTTAATTTCACCAAAGACAAGAGGCCCCGACGGTTCGCCGTAGGGCGTCCGCATAATCTGGCGACGAATCACCTTCATTTGTCCGAGGCCAGCAAGGCCGCTGCCACCAATCACTGCCAACATAGTTAACTTCGCTTGAGACGCTCACGCTAAACCGTTATTCTCGCAGTATTGACACTCGCGTCGCTTGGCGCACGGATTCCCGCCTTCATGTATCTCACCCGATTGTTGCAACTGATGTCCGAACGCGAGGCGTCGGACTTGTTCATCTCTCCCGGCGCGCCGATCCATCTAAAGATCAACAACGATACGCTGCCGGTCAGCACTCAAATCATCGATGCCGAGACCTCGAAGAAGATCGCCTACGAGGTGATGAGTGAGGAAGAAATCGCACGCTTCGAGCGCGATTGGGAGATGAACCTTTCGCACGTCGAGCCTGAGTTCGGGAACTTTCGCGTCAACATCATGAAGCAGCGCGGCCATGTGGCGATGGTAGTGCGCTACATCCGCAGCAGCGTGCCGTCGTTTGAATCGCTGAACCTACCGCCCGTGCTCCTTGATCTCGCGTTGGAGCGCCGCGGCCTGATTCTGGTCGTCGGCTCGACGGGCTCCGGCAAGTCAACGACGCTCGCGTCGATGATCGATCACCGCAATACCAACACTACGGGCCACATCCTCACCGTCGAAGACCCGATTGAGTACTTGGTGCGTCACAAGCGTTGCGTGGTCAATCAACGCGAAATCGGTCACGACACGAGAAACTACGAAAACGCGTTGTCGAACGCGCTTCGCGAAGCACCCGACTTGTTGCTGATCGGCGAGGTGCGAGATCGCGCGACGATGCAGCACGCGCTCACGCATGCGCTGACCGGGAATCTGTGCCTCACGACGCTACACGCGACCAACAGCTATCACGCGCTCTCCCGCATCATCAACATGTACCCGCAAGATGCGCGCTCGGGCCTGCTCGCCGATTTGTCGTACGGCCTTAAAGCGATTATTGGGCAGCGTCTCGTGCGCA
>JAKPSO010000833.1 GCA_029571495.1 Pseudomonadota bacterium | reverse complement strand
GCACAGCGCCGTGTTTGAAGACGGCAGCGCATCCGACGTCGCCAACGGCGCAGTCGTCGAAGTCCACGGCCGCATTGTGTCCGGAGTGCTCATCGCGAGCCGCGTCCAGATCAAATCAACCGTCATCGCCACCGGCCCCACGCCTCCGAGCCCACCATCGCCACCGAGCGCCGGCGTTGAATTTGAAGCGACGGGAGCCGTCACCAATTTCGTGAGCATCGCCTCGTTCAAGCTCGCCGGGACGTTGATCAACGCGACCAACGCGAGCTTCGAGCGCGGCACAGCGGCCAATCTCGGCAACGGTGTAGCCATCGAAGTCAGAGGCACGCTCAGCAACGGCGTCGTCACGGCAACGCGCGTTCGCTTCGAGCGCTAATCACTCAGCTCAATCTTCCGTAAACGGCCCGCAGTCTTAACGCTGCGGGCCGTTTACATTTGGCGAGTGATCAGTGGTGACTACGGCTTTTTATATCTAGCGGCTATTCCGCGCTGCTTTGAAGCCAATTTTCCGCCAAGTCGACTATTGCAAAATAGTGCGCTTACGGGCTGCTGATAAGCCGTTTCATACGAAAAGCCATATCAGGTACGCGACCCAAAATCGTCGTCCGCCGCGTCACTTAGCTATCTAGGTCACGTGACAGCGGAGCCGAATTTTCGTGCGCTAGCATCGCTGCATGAGTGATTCCCCCGCGCCAGCGTCCTCGCCCTCCCCCACGCCGTTTGTCCCGTCCCGTCCTGCACTCTTCCTCGCCTTCCTGCAAATCGGCGTGAGCGCCTTCGGCGGCGCGCTGCCGTGGGGCCGCCGCGTGCTGGTTGAGGAGCGCCATTGGATCAGCGAAAAAGAGTTCACCGAGATCGTCACCATCTGTCAGGCCGCGCCGGGGCCAAACATGGTCAACATGGCTGTCTTCATCGGCACGCGCTACCACGGCGTGCTCGGCGCGCTGATCGCCTTCCTCGGGATCGTTGGTGTGCCGCTCATCATTTTGTTGCTGGTCAACGAGCTGTATCACTCGTTCTCGCATCTGCCGCAGGTGAAGGCCGGCATGCACGGCATGGCCGCCACGGCCACTGCGTATTTGCTGTACATGTCACTCAAGATGGGTGGACCGTTCTGGAAGCGACCGCTCGGTATCGTGCTCTGCGCGGCGGCGGCGGCGCTAGCGTGGTTCGCACACTGGCATATGGCGCTCGTGCTTCTGGTGTGCGGCAGCGTCGGCGTTGTGCTCTCGAAGCGAGGCAAGCTATGAAAGGCAGCGACCAACTCGTCGACATGGCGCTGCTGTACGTGACGCTCGGCTTCCTGTGCATCGGCGGGTCGCTGCCGCTGATTCCGGACATGCACCGCTTCTTCGTCGAGACGCGCGGACTCATGACTACGACTGAGTTCGCGGGGTACATCGCACTGGCGCAGGTCGCGCCGGGGCCGAACATCCTCTATGTCGCGCTGTTCGGATATCACGTCGCGGGCATCCCCGGTGCTCTCACCGTGCTGGTGTCGATCAGCGTCGCGCCATTCGGCACCATGATCTTTGCGAGTC
>JAKPSO010000827.1 GCA_029571495.1 Pseudomonadota bacterium | reverse complement strand
CCGGCTTTAGAAATCTTTTGCGTTGAAAGCCGGTCTCCAACTCAAACTTGCGCAGCACCTAACGCTGACGCCGCAGCTGCAACAGTCGATTCGACTCTTGCAGCTCTCTACGCTTGAATTGCAGCAAGAGATCGCGACAGCCCTTGCCGAAAATCCGCTGTTAGAGCTCGCCGAGCCGGAGCCCGGCGAAGAAGCGACGCAGATCGAAGTCCTCGCTAGCGCCATCGAGCTTCCAGAAGACCGCGAGCGTTTGCTCGACGGCAGCGACGACTTTGATGCGTTTGCCGCCACCGACGTGATGCCCGATTCGTTCACGGGGGATGCGCTTCAGAATGGCGCTACCCCAGTAGAAAGCGTCGTCGACAACACCACACCAACGGATGCAAACGATGTCGGGGGCGACATTGATGCGCCGTCGCTCGATCTTTCCGAATGGGGCAGTACGGGCGCAGGAAGCTTCGAGGACGATGACGAATCGTTCGAGTCGCAGCGCGCCACGCCGGTGAGTCTCGTTGAGCATCTGCGCGGTCAGCTCGCCTTCGTCGACGAATCACCTGAGGTCACGCAACTCGTGCGTGCGCTTGTTGAGAGCGTCGACGAAAACGGGTTTTTGTCGGTGAGCAAAGAGGACATTGACGCGCTCATCATGCAGGGCGAAGACGCCGAACCCATCGCCGACGCGGATTGGGCCGCTGCGCTTGTGGTGCTGCAAGGATTTGATCCGCCGGGCGTTGGCGCGGCTGATTTGCGCGAATGCTTGTTGTTGCAACTCGATGCCAAACGCAACAACGCAGACGTACGCCTCGCACGGCGCATCGTCAGCGAAGCGCTGGAGCACTTGGGCAAACGCGACTATGCGCGCATCAAAAAACTCTTCGACATCGACGATGTGGAGCTTAAAGCCGCGCATACGGTGATTAAGACGTTGACGCCACGACCCGGCGCGCCGTTTGCGGACGTCTCCGCGAGCCAAATGGTGCCCGACGTGATTGTGCGGCGCAGCAAGCGACGCTGGGTGGCTGAACTCAACCCCATCGCCGTGCCCCGGCTCAGTGTCAACGCCGTGTATGCGGAGATGTTGCAACGCGAGAAAGAAGGCAGATCAACCCCGCTCTCAACGCAGTTGCAAGAAGCACGCTGGTTGGTTAAGAATGTGGCTCAGCGGTTCGATACGATTTTGAGAGTATCCAGCGAAATTGTGGAAAGACAACAAGCGTTTTTTGATCACGGCGAAGTCGCAATGCGGCCGCTGGTGCTCAGAGAAGTTGCTGACGTTTTGGGTCTACACGAATCGACCGTTTCTCGCGTCACGACGCAAAAATACCTCAGCTCCATGCGAGGTTCTTTCGAACTCAAGTATTTCTTCGGTAGCCACGTGGCGACCGATGCAGGCGGCGCTGCGTCTTCAACGGCGATTCGCGCTATGATCAAAACGCTTATTTCAGAGGAGGACTCCAACGAGCCACTGACCGACAGCCGCATTGCTGAATTGCTCGGAGAGCAGGGCATCATCGTGGCGCGACGGACCGTGGCCAAATACCGGGAACTACAGAACATTGCCCCGGTCAACCTGAGACGACGTGGCTAAATCGATGAACGATTTGCGGAGCCGCCGCGTCTAGTTTCAACATCGTTTGCACTTATTGCTTTAGAGGTACGTTCATGAATTTGCACATTACCGGCCATCATATTGCTGTGACCGATCCGCTCCGCGAGTACGTAATTTCCAAACTGGATCGCGTGAAGCGACATTTCGACCACGTCATTGATCTGAACGTGGTGATGTCGGTGGAAAAACTGAGGCAAAAAGTCGAGGCCAATGTGCACCTGAGCGGGCGAGAGATTCACGCTGCCGCTGAAAACGAAAATCTGTACGCTGCGATCGATGAATTGGCTGATCGCCTAGACCGTCAAGTGGTGCGCCACAAAGAGCGCCTGCAAGTTCATCGCAATGAAGGCAGCGCCCGCAAGCGTGGTGGCCTGAGCGAAGGCGTTCCGCTCTAAACGTCTCCGCGTCCGCAGTGCGCCGCAAATTGACGCACTGCACCACAAAATCTTGTCGCTGCACTAGAATCGGGTTTCTTGTAGGCGATTGCGCAGCCAACCTGCCATCGCGATGCGTTGCGGGCCACGCTCCGACGCCGAACTACGCCCTTGAAACTGTCGCGCCGGCTCAACCGGCTGGCGTGGACTTAACGGATTTCAGCCACTTGTGAGCCGCCTAGCCGACCTCCTGATTCCCGAAAACGTTTTGCTCGACCTCGATGTCGGGAATAAGCGCCGTTTATTCGAGATCATCGCGCTAGAGTCTGAGCTTCGTTACGACCTTGTTCCCACGGTAACCGTGGACAGTTTGTTGGCACGTGAGCGCTTGGGCTCCACGGGATTGGGTCAGGGCATCGCGATTCCGCATGGTCGCATTCGTGGTCTCGATCACGCCATTGGCTACTTCGCGCGGCCGAAAACGCCCATCGTCTTTCAGGCACCGGACGGACTTCCTGTGCGCGATATTTTTGTGCTGTTGGTGCCCGAAGCGGCGACCGATGAGCATCTGCAAATCCTCTCTGAACTTGCGCAGCGCTTTTCGAATCGCGCGTTTCGTGAGGCGCTCGCTGCCGCCAACGATCCGGTTGCGATTCACGCGCTCTTTAGCGCTGCGCAGTAGCGAACTTTTCCCTTCTTGGCGATTCCAGGATGAAAGCGAGTCCCCGTGCGCTCCGTTGAAATCTCACAGCTTGTTCGCGATAACCTAGAGCGCCTCGACATCGAGTGGGTTGCCGGGCGCGACGGCGGCGGGCGATCGCTGAGCCGCGACACTACGACGCAGGCCGACGTGGGTCTCGTCGGGCACATGAACTTCATTCATCCGTTCCGCATTCAGCTCATCGGGCCCGCTGAAATCGCGTACCTCGCGACGCTCTCCATCGCGGATCAGCAGGCCACGTTCGCGCGCCTGCTCGTCGACGAATTAGGTGCCGTGTTTGTGTGTGGCGTCGGTGCGCCGCCGCAGTACATGGTTGATCAATGCAACGCGGCCCACGTGCCGCTAATGCAAAGCCACCATCCGAGCCCGCACGTCGTCGATGTGCTGCGCTTGTACCTGTCGCGCATGTTGGCGGCGAATGCGACGCTGCACGGCGTGTTTCTCGACGTGCTCGAAATGGGCGTGCTCATCACCGGGGCGTCGGCAATCGGTAAGAGCGAGTTGGCGCTTGAACTCATTAGCCGCGGTCACGGGTTGATCGCTGACGACATCGTCGAGGTCTACAAGATGTCGCCGGAGTTGATCGAAGGCCGCTGTCCTGACGTGCTTAAAGATTTTCTCGAAGTGCGCGGAATCGGCATCCTGAATATCCGCACGACGTTTGGCGAAACGGCCGTGCGTCCGCGCAAATCTCTGAAGCTCATCGTGCATCTCGAAGACCACACGGACGAGCAATTCAAGCGGTTGGATCGCATGAACGTGAACGCGACGTATCAAGAAATACTCGGCGTGAAGATTCGCAAAGTTGCGATTCCGGTCGCGGCCGGTCGAAACCTCGCGGTGCTCGTTGAAACCGCCGTGCGCAATTTCGTGTTGAATCTGCGCGGTATCGATTCGACGCGCGAGTTCATCGAACGCCAAGCCAAGTTGATGGAGGAAGGCTAAGCGCCTATCCATCGCGAGCATGCAACTCATCCTCGTCCTCGGCGTCTCGGGCGCTGGCAAGAATGTCGCACTGGGCGCCCTCGAGGATGCAGGCTTTGCGATCGTCAACAACCTCCCCACGGCGTTGCTGGTGGATACGGTTGAAGCCATGCTGGCAACGCACACGCAATCGCTCGGCATCAGCCTAAACGCGCATTCACCCACGTTTATCGAAGACTTCGTCGCGGGCTGCGCGAAACTTCGTCGCGAACATCCAACCCTGCCGGTGCGTGTACTTCGCATCGACGCTAGCGACACCACGCTCATTCGCCGCTTCGCGGAAACACGACGCAAGCATCCATTCGCGAGCGACGAAGTCCGCCTTGAACAAGCCATTGATGAGGAGCGCGCACGCCTGCAAGCGGTCGCACCAGATGCGTTCGACATCGACACCAGCAACACAAGCACGCATCTCCTGCGCCAGCGCGTACGCTCGTTCGCCAACGCGCTCTCGGGCCGCGTGGAACTTCCGCTCCTTGAAATTTCATCCTTCGCGTATCGCGAGGGCATCCCGCCGGACGCCGACTTGGTCTTCGATGCACGAATACTCCCGAACCCGTATTACGAGCCGGGCCTCTCTGCGCTCACGGGCCGCGACGCGCCGGTCGTTGACTATTTGAAAGCACAGCCCGAGACCGCTGCGCTGGTGAGCGCCATCGCGACGTTTGTGCGCGCCTCGCTGCCGGGCTTCGCCGCCGACAATCGCGCGCGACTGCACATCGCCATCGGCTGTACCGGCGGCAAGCATCGCTCGATCTACGTTGCCAACGCGCTGCAGGCGGCGCTCGCCTCCGAGGCGCGCGTGCTTCGGCATGATCGCGAGCATCCTCTCGCGAACTAATTTTCAGCACCGCACTTCTCCATGCTGTCTTTCCTCGCGCGACTGCGTTCAAGTTCCGCTCCCAGCACGTTGCCATTGTTCCCGCTCGGTGCGACGCTATTTCCCGGTGGTCGTCTGGGTCTAAAAGTATTCGAGCAGCGCTACCTCGAACTGGCTAAAGCGCGTATCGCGGACGGCGGCTTGTTTGGTATCGTGACGCTCACGAGCGGCAGCGAAGTCGGTGCGGCTCAGACCTTCGCGAAAGTCGGAACAGCGGCGCGCGTGAACTCGTACGACGTACCGCAGGCTGGCATCTTCCTGCTCGACGTGATCGGCGAAGAACGCTTTGAAGTGATCAAGACTTCCGTCGATGCAATGGGCTTGCACCAAGCGGAAGTGCGTTGGATCAAGCCCGAGCCCGCCATGCGGTTGCCGGAGGCGCACGGCGCACTGGCAGGGCTACTGTCGCAGATCATTGAACGAAATGGTCGCGATAAATTCGCCGAACCGCTGGCCATTGATGATGCGACCTGGGTTGGTTCGCGGCTTGCGGAGGCGCTGCCGCTGCCGGCGTCGATCAAGCAAACGCTTCTTGAGATTAACGACGCTTCGTTGCGGTTGAAGACGATTGGCCAGTTGCTCGCGCGCATGTCAAATGCCGCGCCGACGAGCGGTTCCGGCCAGCCCTCGTAAAATCACGTTTTCGGACACTTTTTAGGCATGCGCGGGACGCATGAGTAAGCACTATGGCCGGTCACAGTAAATGGGCAAACATCCAGCACCGCAAGGGACGTCAGGATGCGAAAAAAGGGAAGATTGCCACCCGCTTGATTAAAGAAATCACCGTTGCTTCGCGCATGGGCGGCAGCAGCGTCGATGGCAATCCGCGCCTGCGCCTTGCGGTCGACAAGGCGTACGACAACAACCTCACGAAGGACACCGTCGAGCGCGCGATCAAGCGTGGTGCGGGCGAGGTTGACGGCGCGAACTACGAAGAGGTGCGTTACGAGGGCTACGGCATCAATGGTGCCGCCATCATCGTCGATTGCCTCACCGACAACCGTCAACGCACCGTCGCCGAGGTCCGTCACGCGTTCAATAAGTACGGCGGTAATCTTGGTACCGACGGTTCGGTCGCGTTCATGTTCAAGCACTGCGGAACACTTCTGTTCGCTCCGGGCGTCGACGAAGACAAACTCATGGAAGCCGCGCTTGAAGCCGGTGCCGACGACGTCGTGAGCAACGAAGACGGTTCGATGGAAGTCGTCACCGGGCCCTACGATTTCGTGCAAGTCAAAGAAACGCTGGCCAAGCTCGGCTTCAAGTCAGACGCTGGCGAAGTCACGATGAAAGCGCAGAATGAAGTGGTGTTCACGGGCGACGATGCCGCACGCATGCAGAAACTTCTCGACGCGTTCGACGCGGTGGACGACGTGCAAGACGTGTACACCTCGGCAGTGATCGAAGACTAATTTTTTTGGAGGCGACGTATGGGCTGGTTTTCTAAAGGCGACGATGGCTTTTTCTTGTCGACGACTACGCCGCCCGGCATTGAGACGAGCCAGTATCTTGGCGTCGTGAACGGCGAGGCGATTATCGGCGCGAACATTTTTCGCGACATGTTTTCTTCGGTGCGCGACATTGTGGGCGGACGCGCGGGAGGTTACGAGCGCGCGCTTTCGGGCGCTCGCGATGCGGCGCTTGAGGACTTGATCGCTGCAGCGAAAGAGCGCGGAGCCACCGGTGTCATCGGCATTGATTTTGACTACGAAGTGCTCGGCGAAACCAACGGCATGATGATGGTCGCGGTGAGCGGCACCGCGGTGAAGATGTAGTCGGTGAGTGGCGAACCGTGAGCGGTGAATCGTGAGCGCTTCCCGCTTCATCCTCGGTATTGATCCTGGCTTGCGCAGCACGGGGTTTGGCGTCATCGAACAGCGCGGT
>JAKPSO010000800.1 GCA_029571495.1 Pseudomonadota bacterium | reverse complement strand
AACTCGCGGCGCGGCAAATCGCGGCGATCGAATCCGGCGATTTGGCTTCGCTTCCAGAGCGCACATTCACACGTGGCTTCATGCGCAGCTACGCGCGGCTCGTTGGTGTTGATCCAACGGCACTGGGGCTCGACCAACCTGCAACTCAAGCGACCGCTCCGACGGAGTTCCGCCAAGCGACCGAAGTAAAGGGTGAAGTTACGTTCGATCCGTCGGGCAAGTCACGAAGCGCGGCGCGCTGGGCAGTACCTGTACTGCTTGTCGCCGCACTTGCTGCGGGCGTCGTCTATTTCCAAGGTGGTCACTTGTCGTCCATGTTGCCCGTTAAGCTCGGCGGTGGGCCGCAGGCACCAAGCCTGAAGACCGCGGTGGCAGCACAGGCGGAGCAAGCCGAGGCGGCCAAACAAGCCGCTGCAGTGCCGCAAGCCGGTGCCGTAGGCTCGGTGATCACGGCTCCTCCTGCAACGTCCCCCACGCCAACCGCGACCGACGCTCCCGCGTCGACTCCAGCAACCGCCGCTGCGCCCGCCAACTCTCCTGCCACAAGCACAGAGCCAAGCGTCATCACACCGCCCGCGCCCGCCGCGTCGCCCGCCGCCACTCCGGCAGCTGCCCCGGTCGCCACCGCGCCCGCACCGCAAGCCGGTGAAAAGCGCATTTCGCTCACGTTCAAAGGCAAGTCGTGGACCGAAGTGCGCAGCAAAGGCGAAGTCATTTTTTCTGAAAACGCGCAGCCTGGAACCCGCGAATTTAACGGTGCGCCGCCGCTCTCTTTTGCAGTGGGCAATGCCAGCAACGTCACCTTGATGATCGATGGCAAGCCCTTCGACATCACGAACCAAACCCGGAACGACGTCGCGCGTTTCCGCATCGAATAACACCGCTCGTCTCGCCGCATGATCAACGCCACCCGTCTCAAGCCCCGCCGCGCCACGCAACAAGTGCGCATCGGCCACGTGCGTGTGGGCGGCTCATTGGACAACGTGGCACCGATCATGGTGCAGTCGATGACCAACACCGACACGGCAGACGTCGCTGGCACCATTGCCCAGGTCGCCGCGTTGGCCCGCGCGGGCTCGGAAGTGGTACGCATTACGGTCAACTCGCCCGAGGCAGCGGCGGCCGTTGCGGCAATTCGCGAAGGTCTCGACAAGATTCACTGTAACGTGCCACTCGTCGGTGACTTTCATTTCAACGGTCACAAGCTGCTGCGCGACTATCCTGAGTGCGCCAAGGCACTCGCCAAGTACCGTATCAATCCGGGCAACGTCGGGCGCGGCAACAAGCACGACACGCAATTCGCGCAGATGATTGAGATCGCCTGTCGCGAGCAAAAACCGGTGCGCATCGGCGTGAATTGGGGCAGCCTCGATCAAGATTTGATGGGCCGCTTGATGGACGAAAATTCGGCACTGGCGCAACCGAAGAGCGCTCAAGAAGTCATGCGCAACGCGCTCGTCACCTCGGCGCTCGAGTCCGCTGCACTCGCACAGGAAGTGGGGCTGCCGTCGAACCAAATTATTTTGTCGTGCAAAGTCAGCGACGTGCAGGACTTAATCGCGGTGTACTCGGATCTTGCCGCGCGTTGCGACTATCCACTGCACTTGGGTTTGACCGAGGCCGGTATGGGCAGCAAGGGCATCGTGGCGTCCACCGCCGCGATGGGCATCCTGTTGCAGCAAGGTATCGGCGACACCATTCGGGTGTCGCTCACACCGGAGCCGGGCGGTGATCGAACAAAAGAAGTGATCGTTGCCCAAGAGATGCTGCAAACGATGGGGCTTCGCACGTTTACGCCGCTCGTCACGGCCTGCCCTGGTTGTGGCCGCACGACGAGCACGTTCTTCCAAGAACTCGCTGAGAAAACGCAGAGCTATTTACGTGCGCAAATGCCGGTGTGGCGCGACGCGTATCCCGGTGTTGAAGGCATGAGCGTGGCCGTGATGGGCTGCGTCGTGAACGGCCCCGGCGAATCAAAAATGGCGAACATCGGCATCAGTCTGCCCGGCACCGGCGAGCTGCCCGTCGCACCCGTCTACGAGGACGGCAAGAAAACGGTGACGCTCAAAGGCGAGCGCATCGCCGAAGAATTTCAGGCAATGCTCGACGCCTACGTTGTGCGCACCTACGGCCCCGGGGCCAGCGGCGCGACGGATGAACGACATCGCAGCGACGCCGCGCCCGTGGCAGCCACGGACAAAGTCATCCCGATCCGCGTTGCGTAGAAACACTTCGGAGGGTTCTCCTCCAACAGCTTTTTAGTGATAACGACCATTTCACGGTCGTTTCAAGCCAAATTTGCTCATTGTCAACAATGACTTATTTGTTCATAAAACGACCATTCAACGGTCGTTAGACGAGAAAAGCTGTATGGCAACGCAAATTTTTAGATTCGAGTCTCGCTCGCCAACCGCTCCGAGGCTCACGCAAAACTACACACATCATGGAAAAACCACAACAAGCCAAGCTCCAAGCCACGGCGTCACAACCCCGCTTACAGGCGGTAAGGGGCAT
>JAKPSO010000749.1 GCA_029571495.1 Pseudomonadota bacterium | reverse complement strand
CACTCGGCCTTTGGAAAAGTGCAGGTTGATGGGGATGAGGGTGTAGCCCTTTTCTTTGACCTTGCCGATGAGTTTGTTGATCTCTTCGCGATGCAGGAGGCAGCGGCGCATGCGCATGGCGTCGGGGCGGATGTGCGTGGAGGCGCTGCCGAGCGGGCTGATGTTTGCGCCGACTAGCCAGACTTGGCTGCGGATAACGCGCACGTAGGCTTCTTTGATGCCGGCGCGCCCCGCGCGGATGGCTTTGACTTCCCAGCCTTCCAGCTCGAGTCCTGCTTCGTAGCGGTCTTCGACGAAGTACTCGAAGAATGCCTTTTTGTTATCAACGATGGTCATAGCCACATTGTAGAAGCGTGGGCGGCCATCGCCTGATCTCGGGAGCTGCAGGGGCGGATTCGGCCGCTCTTCACCGTGGCACTGAGCGATGCGAAGTCGTCGCCTACCGTCTAAACGCTTAGCGCGGCCAGGTCCGCGCCTACATGTAGTTGGGCAGCTGCGTGAAATAATCACGCCAACATGAAACAAGTTGTCCGCACTCTGCTCGTGCCGCATTCGGCGGCTGAGATGTACACGATGGTGAGCGACGTTCTCGCCTATCCACAGTTCTTGCCGTGGTGCGGTGGCGCGCGGGTGACGGAGCGCTCCGACACGCACATGCACGCTGCGCTCGACATCGCGTACATGGGCGTACGTCAAACGTTCACGACACGCAACGTGCTGGTTCCGAACGAGCGTATCGTGATGGCGCTGGAGAGTGGGCCCTTCTCGGAATTGAACGGCCAATGGCAATTTACGCAACTGGGCGACATCGGTTGTAAGGTCGAATTTGAATTGAGCTACGCGTTTGAAGGTGTGATCGGCAAGGTCGTCGCGCCCGTGTTCGACCGCATCGCTGCATCGTTTGTCGATGCATTCATGCGCCGCGCGGATGACCTACACGGATGAGTGCGACGGCCCTACTCTCGGTCACGATTGTTTGCGCGTGGCCTGATCGGGTTGAAAGCGCTACGTTGGCTTTACCTGTCGGCGCGACGTTGCGCGTTGCGCTGGCCGCGGCGGGCGACACAAACCTTTCAACGGTGGACGAGAGCGACCTCGATGTCGGCGTCTGGGGAAAACGCGTGCCTCTCGACACGGCGCTGCGCGACGGAGATCGGATCGAGCGCTACCGCCCGATTACCGCCGATCCGAAGCAAGCACGCCACCACCGCGCGTCGCAGCAAGGCTATCGTTGGCAGGGCCGCACGCGGCGCGCGGCACAGCGGGGCTGACCCCCACGCTGCAGATAGCGCTAGAGGCTAACTACGGCGGCAACGTCAATCCGCAAGACGTGTTCAGATACGACCGAACATTCGTCCAACTGGTACGCGTGCCGCCGGGAGCGGTAGCTCCATTTACGACCGCAGTTCCGGGCAACCCCAACATGGCGCGAAGGAAAATGAGGCCATCAGTCAATGGGAGCACCTTGTCGTCGCCGTCAATGTCCAGCGCCATCGGGAGGTTGCTCGTGTTCATCTGGGCATCTACGAAAGTGGCGATTGCGGTGGGGGCAGAACGACTCGCACAAGACGCAAAGGACATGTTGTCGGTCAGCGCAACACCCGCCAAACCGAGCATTCGGCGCGTCGCGAGAAGCGCGTCATTCCCGTCCACGACTCCGTCGCCATCGACGTCGAGATTGCACGTTGGTCCCGGCTCGTAGCTGCCACAACCGAACAGGTGGATGTTGTACGTTCCTGTCGCGTCGGAGGTCGGACTCCACGTCGTAACGTCGATGTAGTACGTGCCCGTCGCGGGCAGCGTGAAGTGCACGATGCGCGAGTCGCGCAAGATGCCGGACTGAATGTCGTCGTTCTCCGCGAGAATCGTACGATTCGCCGCGAGCAAGTACACGTAGGTGTCCAGCACTGCGGGACCGGGCGTCGTACTGCGTACGTCAAAACCTACGACGTCTCCTGCCGTGCCCGTGAACGTGTAGCGAACCGTGTTGTACTCGGCGCCGCGTACACCGCCGTGGCAATACGTTGTGTTCGCGATGCCGAGGTCACCCGCCAGTGTTTGACCAACCGAGATCGGCGTCACGGTGTTGCAGTCGACGTCATTGATGTGGATGCTGACGGAAGTAGGCGCTACAACAGCGACGCCCGACGACGGATTAGTCAGCGCGATCGTAAAGTCTCGCGCTGGCTGCTCACCGCTACGATGAATGATTGGCACGGTAACGGTCTTATCGGCGCTGTCCCCCGCGCCCCAACTCAGAGTCGCAGGACTGGGCGCGCCGAAATCAGTGCCGCTGACCGCAGTACCGTCGGTTGCCGTGACCGACGCGCTGATCGCCTGTGCCGCATTGCCAATGCGTGACACCGTAAAGCTCACGCTTCCATCCGATTCAAGTACCGTCGCAGCGGATTCAAACCAACCAATGCGCGACGTGGAACTCGTCAACACATCCAACGAACCGCGCGCGTCCAACAAGCCCGCACCGCATTGCAATCCTGGGCAATTACTAGCCGACGGAAACGCGCGTGCGCCGGCGCGTATCGCGAGCGGCGCCTGCGTCGGACTCAACGTTGGTTGCGCGACCTGCATGAGTGCCACGGCGCCCGTCACATGAGGCGCAGCCATCGACGTGCCGCTCAGTGTGCACGCTCCGGCAGTGGTGCCGCCCGTGGAGACAATAGAAGCGCCCGGCGCGGTCACAGTCACCCCTGCTCCGCGATTGCTAAACGACGCAAGATTGCCATCGATATCCGACGCTGCGACTGCCACCGCTCCGTGACAGTTCGCTGGCGCGGAACCGGACACATCAAGCCCGCTGTTGCCGGCCGCGACGACAGGCACCACGCCGTTTGCGCGCAAAGTGTCGAACGCATCTTGGTAGGCGCCACCGCACGCACCACCGCCGCCGAAGCTCATGTTGATGACCTTGACGGGGTTTGGATTGACGGCCACGCCGCTGACTGTCTCACCAGCAAGCCACAGCATTGCATCAATGGCGTCTGCGTCGGAGCCCGAAAAATTCAGCGCACGCGCCATCAATAGTTTTGACGATGACGCCGCGCCTGCAACGCCGACGCCTGTACCGCTAAACGTTGTGTTGGCCGCGATCGTGCCGCTGACGTGTGTGCCGTGCCCGCACAACGACGCCGCTTGCTGCGGATCATTATCGCGGCCGTCGCCGTCATCCGCGACAGCTGCACTCGTAATGAAATCGTACCCACCATTTGGGAACAGCGCGTGTGTCCGAAGCTGCGGCGCGATGTCTTCCTGCGCCTTGGCGATGCCGCTGTCGACAACGCCGATCGTCTGCGTCGATACGCCTTTCGTGACGTCCCAAGCCGAAGTGAAGTTCGCGCCCTCAACGCTCCCGGGAACATACTGAAATCCCCATTGCGAGTTGAACAACGGATCGGTAGGTACCGCTTGTGTACGAATCGTTCGGTTGGGCGCGGCGTAACGCACACCACTACTGCTCGCAATGGCGCGCGCGATGCGCTGCGCTTCCGCAGACGGTAGCGGTTTGTCAAAGTGCAAGACTTCTGCGCCGGTCGGTAGTGTGCGTTGATGGTTCAGCGCGACGCCGCCGCGCTGCACCGCACGTGCGACGTTCGCGGCGCGGACTGCTGCAGCCTGCGTGGCCTGCGCGGTTCTCGCCTCCGGCGTCGAAGCTAGGGCAGCACTAGGAACGGCATTGTCGAACTTGACGATTAGGCCAATCACACTGTCGTCAGCGCCGCGCGACTTGGTCGTGTCGACCGGTGCAGCAGCGTGCGCGCTCAGCGCCGACGTTGCCACCAGAAGCAGTGCAAGCGCTGCGCCTAGAAATTGGTGCCGCATGTGGTGTTCAACCAGGATTGAATTTGCGGCCACGTCGTATTCGTTGCCCCTGCCTCGTTGCCGAGCCCTAAGTTATTCGTCACGTTGTTTCCGGTCAATCCCTGCATTGCTCGGAGTATGACCATCCCGTCGGTTCGCACAATCGTA
>JAKPSO010000726.1 GCA_029571495.1 Pseudomonadota bacterium | reverse complement strand
CAAATGCCCTTGCACGCGCGCCATCTTGCCGCGCACGAGCTCGGCGACGTCCGGGTTTTTCTTCTGCGGCATGATCGACGAGCCGGTGCAGAATCGATCAGCGATGTCAATGAAGCCAAAGCGCGGGCTCATCCACAAAATCAGCTCCTCGCTCATGCGCGAAAGATGCATCATCGTGATCGTGCAGGCATTGATAAATTCAATCGCAAAGTCACGATCGCTCACGGCGTCGAGTGAGTTACGGCACACCGCCTCGAAGCCCAGCGCCTTCGCGGTCATTTCACGATCAATCGGAAACGTCGTCCCGGCAAGCGCCGCGGCGCCCAGCGGCGAGCGGTTCACGCGCTTACGGCAATCGATGATGCGCTCGTAATCGCGCGCAAACATTTCGACGTACGCCATCAAATGATGCCCAAGTGTCACTGGCATGGCGACTTGCAAATGAGTGAAGCCGGGAATGATCGTGTCTGTGTGTTGCTCAGCAAACGCGACAAGCGCTTGCTGCAACTTGACCAACAAATGCGCGATTTGATCGCAGGCAGCGCGCGTGTACAGACGCACGTCGGTCGCGACTTGGTCGTTGCGCGAACGGCCAGTGTGCAGGCGTTTCCCGGCGTCGCCCACGAGCGTGGTCAGACGCTTTTCGATATTGAAGTGGACGTCTTCAAGGTCAAGCAACCACTCGAACTTACCCGCTGCGATTTCGGCTTTGATTTCCGCCATGCCGCGTTCGATGTCGGCCAAGTCGTGCGCCGTGATCACGTTGCATGCAGCGAGCATGCGCGCATGCGCGAGCGAACCGGCGATATCGAATTCCGCGAGGCGGTAGTCAAACGAGATCGACGCCGTGTAGCGCTTAACGATTTCGGCGACGGGTTCATCGAATCGGCCCGACCAACCGGCTGAAGGGTGGTTTTCGGGTGATGGGTTTGCTTGCATGTTCGGGAGGTCTGGAATAGGCTTGATTAGAAGTTCCGGCTAGCAACGTGGCCCAACGCGCGATTCTCGCGTTTACGCATCAAGCACGGGGCCGTCGCGCGCGAAACACGAGAATAATTTGGACAATGGATAACCGGGGACAAGACAACAAGGCGACGGGAGAGGGCCGCCCGCGTGCAGTGTCAGGGCAAATTTTAGCCCGCAAGGAGCGCGAGGCCCGCGAGGCAGTCTTTCCGGACCTGCGAAACCTTGGAATTGCTGCGCGCGTGATCGTGCTCTACGTTGCGATGGTCGTTGGCTATGCCTTGGCCACAGCCAACGTACCTTTTGACGTAGTGATCAACGTATCGGTGTCCCTCCTAGATACCGTACCTCTGGCCGTCGGCATAGGCCTCGCGTGGGCCTTGGCGAGTCGCTGGTTGCGTAAGCTCGCCTATTGGCAGGCCGCGACTACGGTACTGGTCTTCACGGCGGTATCGGTCGGCGTCTGGGCGCGCTGGATGCACGCTCCGATCTGGCGCGCTGTGCCGTTGGCGCTTCTCGCGCTCGCTGTTGTCTTGGTGTACTTTCACACGCTGGGCCGCGCGCTCTCGCCAGCCGTTACCGAAGCGCGCCTGCAGGCGCTACAAGCACGTATTCGGCCGCACTTCCTGTTCAACTCGATCAACGGTGTGCTGGGCGTTCTCCGCGCCGAGCCGAAGCGCGCTGAAGCGGCGCTAGAAGACATGGCGGATTTGTTTCGCGTGCTGATGCGCGAAAACCGCACGTTGCAACCGCTGCAAGACGAAATCACGCTAACGCGGCAATATCTCAACCTCGAAAAACTGCGGCTCGGTGATCGCCTCAATGTTGTTTGGAAACTCGACAAGATGCCGACCGACGCCATGGTGCCGCCGCTTGTGTTGCAGCCCATCGCTGAGAACGCCGTCTATCACGGCATCGAACCGACGCAGGCCGCGGGCGAGATTGAAATCGACGTCAGTCGGTTGCGCGGCGAGGTCATCATCACCGTACGAAATCCGTTTCTCGAACAAGCGGGCGCACACCACGGCGGCAATAAGATGGCGATGGGGAATATTCGCGAGCGTCTCGCGCTCCACTTCGACGCCGAAGCGCGCATGGTCGCAGGGCCGCGCGACGGGCGTTACCAAGTCCAACTCATCTTGCCCTACCGAAAGTCCGGTGACACCAAAGCCATCGTTTGATCGAATCCACATCTCATGAATTCTTTTCCGACCACGCCGTCGATCGCATCACACAACACCCGCCCGAGCCGTATCATCATCGCCGACGATGAACCGCCAGCGCGCCGCCGCTTATTCGATTTGCTCGACGAACTGCAACCTGCGTTTCCCCACGCCGTCGTCGCCGAAGTCGACAACGGCAAAGCTGCGCTTGAGGCTGCGCAGCACGGCGCGGATGTACTGCTTCTGGACATCAATATGCCAGGCATGGACGGCTTAGAAACGGCGCGGCATCTCCTCAAAATGGAGTCGCCGCCGAGCGTGATTTTCATCACGGCCTACGAGCAACACGCGCTCGAAGCCTTTGAGGTTCAGGCCGTGGACTATTTGTTGAAGCCCGTTCGTCGCGAACGATTGCTGGCCGCATTGCAGCGCGCGAAACCGCTTGAGGCCTTGGCCGCGGCCGTTGAAGCGCTGCCGCGTGGTGCGCGCCGTTTTTTCAGCGTCAGCGAACGCGGACGGCTCTTGTTGGTCCCGAGCGACGACGTGCTGTATTTTCGCGCCGAGCAAAAGTACATCACGGTCGTGACGGCCGAGCGCGAATATCTCATCGAAGATTCACTCACGCGCATCGACGAAGAATTTGGCGGCCGCTTTCTACGGTTGCACCGCAATTGCCTCGCGCGCGCTGACCTCATCGAATCGTTTGAGCGCGACGCCGACGCTGATGGCGAAGCGCAATGGATCGTCACCTTACGCGGTCGCGCCGAACGCCTCCCCGTCAGCCGCCGGCAACATGCGCAGGTGCGCGGCCTCGCCAAACGCGTGCGCGACTAGGCATTTAAGCCGCGCCGCGTAGTGCGTGGGCGGCCTTTGACGACTGATGGAGACGCGATCGACGTCGCAGCCCTTCTGCGTAGTCGACTTCCAAGAAAATAGCCTCAGCGCGGCCGTACGACGGCCATTGCGGCCAAAAAGCTATTGAAAAGCCGAGTTAAGATGGCCTTCGAGCATGGCGCTCTAGAGGGCGGGACCCGTGGCGCATCGTTTCGCCTACGCGCGTGTAGCGCAGACGCATTCTTCGCATATGCATAGCGCAATAATTTCTAATTTGCGTGGCCAGACCCGCCCTAGAATCGGTTCTGATCTTGACTCACACCAACGACAAAATTAGGAGGTCGCTCATGCATCTTCAAACTCGACGCGGTCCGGGCAGCACAACGCTAGCCCTCGCCGCTGCTGTGGCCGCAGTTCTCTCTACTGCCGCCTTCGCGCAGGCACCTGTTAGCAAACACCTAGCTCGGAATCTTGCCGCGCAATGTGCCAACTGTCACGGCACGAACGGCAACAGCGCTGGCGTCGTTCCCTCGCTCGCGGGCGTACGCGCGGCTGACATCGTGAAGAAAGTGGCCGACTATCGTGATGGCAAGTTGCCCGGCACGATCATGCATCAGCTTGCCAAAGGCTACACCGATGAGCAAATCGTGCTGATCGCCGAGTACTTCTCCAAACAGCAAGCCAAATAACAAAGGAGCGATTCATGAACTCATTCAATCGTCGTGACTTTGTTAAGTCCGCTGGCGCGCTCTCGATTGCGGGCGTCGTCTCGGGCGCCGGGATTTCTGGTTGTGCAAGTGTTGGTGGCGCTGCGAAACCAAAGGTTGTCGTCGTCGGCGGTGGCTTCGGTGGTGCAACCGCAGCCAAATACATCGCAATGTGGAGTGAAGGCAGTATTGACGTCACGCTGGTCGAGCGCGGCAGCGGTTTCGTCTCTTGTCCGCTCTCAAACCTCGTGTTGGGTGGTTCAAAATCGATCGGTGACATTTCGGTCGCATATGGCGGGCTCGACAAATATGGCGTGAAGCGCGTTCAAGGCGAGGCCACGGGGTTTGATGCTGACAAGAAGATTTTGGCGCTCGCAGACGGTACGCGTCTGCCCTATGACCGATTGATTCTTTCGCCAGGTATCGATTTCATGTACGACTCGTTGCCGGGCTTGGCGAGCGCTGACGCTCGCAATAAAGTGCTCGCCGCTTGGAAAGCCGGCCCGGAAACTGTCGCGCTGCGCAACCAGCTTACCGCCATGAAAGATGGCGGCGTCTTCGCCATTCACATACCGAAGGCGCCATTTCGTTGCCCGCCGGGCCCGTACGAACGCGCGTGCCAGGTCGCTTGGTATTTTCAGCAGGCGAAACCGAAATCAAAGGTGCTCATTCTCGATTCCAACGAAGATGTGGTCTCGAAGAAGGGGCTCTTCATGGCGGCGTGGAATGGCCAATTCAAAGGCGTCGTCGAGTACCGAAACAATCAAGAAATACAGGATGTCGACGCAAGCACGAACACCCTGAAGATGACTTTTGGTGAAGACCTACGCGCTGACGTGTTGAACGTGTTGCCGCCGATGCGCGCTGGCACGATCGCGACGCAGAACGGCCTCAACAATTCCAACAAGCGTTGGTGCAACATAGACTGGCTGACCTACGAATCGACCGCCGTGAAAAACGTGCACATTCTCGGTGACGCCTTACAGATTGCGCCGCTCATGCCGAAATCGGGGCACATGGCCAATCAACACGGAAAGGTCTGCGCGGCGGCGGTTGTGGCGTTGTTGACCGGCGACGTGGTTAATGCAACGCCGATGGTTGCCAACACTTGCTATAGCTTCATCGACGACAAAAACGTCGTGCATGTCGCCTCAGTACATCGCTACGATGCGACACAGCGCACGATGGTTGTGGTTCCGGGCTCGGGCGGGCTATCACCGTCACCGAATCTCGCTGAAGGCGTTTTCGCGAACAGCTGGGCCAAAAACATTTGGGCGGACATGCTCACCTAAGGCGTTCTCTCGTTTCACGGCCCCGCCGCCAAAGCCCGAGCACGAGAGTGCCGGGCTTTTTTGTTGCATTTTCGCTACAGCGCGCCTCGGCGCGATTCCGGCGTCACCCGGAGCATATGGGCACGGTCGAGGTGCGCCGTCTGGCGCGCTCATGCGACCGCGATGTTTTATGTGACTCGAACAGTCCAATGGAATCAATTGAATTTACACGCCTTTTTCCCATTTTCGAAGGCCGCGGAACCGATTTTCAAATGGTGCATCGCAGGAAATAAAACGCGCTTTCACTTCGCGGAATCTTTCATGGAATGAAAATGACTTGCAAACCATTGTTTTAATAGGCTTTTTTTAAATTCAGGATGCGTATTCCACGAAAATAGACTATGCTGCGAAGCAACAACAAGATGCTTTCCGTGCTTCCGCAAGGTGAAAACCTTTCGGACCGCGCAAAAGTGAGGAACGTTTTCAGGACATCGTTGAAAGGCAACCCACCATGACTCAATCTTCCAAAGTTCAAGCCCAAATGGCCGCTGCAACCGCCGCTCTCGAAAAAGACTGGGCGACCAATCCACGCTGGAAAGGCGTCAAGCGCAACTACAGCGCTGCCGACGTCGTGCGCCTTCGTGGCACCACGGGCATTGAGTACACGCTGGCCAAAAAAGGCGCAGAAAAACTGTGGAACTCGATCAACAGCGAACCATTTGTTAACTCGCTGGGCGCGCTCACGGGCAACCAAGCGATGCAACAGGTTAAGGCGGGTCTGAAAGCGATCTACCTCTCCGGCTGGCAGGTCGCAGGCGACGCCAACCTTGCAGGCGAGATGTATCCCGACCAATCGCTGTACCCGGTCAACTCGGTGCCAGCCGTTGTCCGTCGCATCAACAACACGCTGATGCGCGCTGACCAAATCCAATGGATGGAAGGCAAAGACGACGTCGATTACATGCAGCCAATCGTTGCTGACGCCGAAGCCGGTTTCGGCGGTGTGTTGAACGCATTCGAATTGATGAAGTCGATGATTGACGCCGGCGCTGCTGGTGTTCACTTCGAAGACCAACTCGCGAGCGTCAAGAAGTGCGGTCACATGGGCGGCAAGGTGCTCGTGCCGACGCGCGAAGCCGTTGAAAAGCTCTACGCTGCACGCTTCGCGGCAGACGTCATGGGCACGCCGACGGTTCTGCTCGCACGTACTGACGCAGAGGCCGCCGATTTGCTGACAAGCGACGTTGACGAAAACGATCGTCCGTACTGCACCGGCGAGCGCACCGTCGAAGGTTTCTACAAAACCAAGCCGGGCTTCGAACAAGCGCTGTCGCGCGGTCTCGCATACGCCGCAGTTGCCGATTTGATTTGGTGTGAAACGGGCAAACCTGACCTCGAATTCGCACGCAAATTCGCAGAAGGCATCCAGAAGAAATACCCAGGCAAGATGCTGGCTTACAACTGCTCGCCTTCGTTCAACTGGAAGAAAAACCTCGATGAGTCGACGATTGCCAAGTTCCAACGTGAACTCGGCGCGATGGGTTACAAGTTCCAGTTCATCACGCTTGCTGGCTTCCACAGCCTCAACTACTCGATGTTCAACCTCGCGCACGGCTACGCGCGCAACAACATGACCGCGTTCGTGGAACTGCAAGAAGCTGAATTCGCTGCGGCTGACAAAGGCTTCACGGCCGTCAAGCACCAGCGCGAAGTTGGCACCGGTTACTTCGACGCCGTCACTCAGGTTATCCAGGGTGGTCTGAGTTCCACCACCGCTCTGCATGGCTCGACCGAAGACGAACAGTTCTTTGACGACAAGAAGCCAGCGCTGAAGCTGGCGGTTGGTCAAAACGACTAATCAGTCGACGCGACGCGCGGCCAATCGGTCGCTGGGCTGCGTGCGCGCAGCCCAAGAGATTGTTGCAGCGAAATAGGGCGAATAGCACCAAAAAAGTGAAAGACGCACAAGATAGTTCTTGCAAGTCCTCTAGAAGACCCTATAATCTGCACTGATTTCCTCGAGGAGGAGGGAACCCTTCAGCCCGCGCCGCGTTCATTCGCCCGCGGGCTTTTTTCTCTCTGCGCGCTGGCTAAAGCGCCGTAGAAACGGGTGCCAACGCTTTCAGCCAGCGCTCAAACGGCAATTTGTACTCTGCGTTAAGGGCGCGGGCTCGCGCTTTCATCACGCGGCTCTCTAAGTCGGGCACCGGTGACTTACACGCAATCACTGTCACGTTCTCAGTCGCAATCGCTGGCAGCAGCACGATGTGGTTGTCACCAAACACTGCACGCAGTCGACGTAAGCCGCCGCGGTAGCGGGTGACGCTGCTCCACATGTTGGCCACGAACACGCCTTTGCTTTTGAGCGCGGCGTGAGCTGCAGCGTAGAACTCCGCAGATTCAAGCGCGCCGACGCGGCCACGGCCGTCGTAGCAATCCACCCACATCCAATCGACGCTGGACGCGGGCCGTTCGGTGATGACCTTTGCCGCGTCACCGAGTGTTAACTGGACACGCTCATCGTCCTCAGGAATCGGAAAAGCGGAGCGCGTCAACGCCATCACGTCCGCGCGCAGCTCCACGATCTCCATGCGTTTGAGCGACTCGCCCCAATTGGCGAGCGCCCAGCGCGGCAACGACCCAACGCCAAGTCCCGCGACGTAAACATGCTTCGGCGGCGGCGCAAAAAGCATTGCGGCACACATGTCTTGCGCATAGCCGAGGATGAGCTCTGCGGGCTTGCTGATCCGCATGCGGCCCTGCACCCACTCCGAACCGAAGTGAAGGGTGCGGTAACCGTTTTGTTCAGAAATCAGCAGTTCGGACATGGTGGGCGAAGGCGTGTTGCGGTGGGTTTGTGGCCCTCTATTGTCGCCGCACACATCATCGGGGCGCATCGCGTTCACCTGCGCGGCTTAAAATAGCGGCTTCTCCTCAAGAGATCGCTCTTTGCCATGGCTATTTCTGCAACATCGACCCACGGCGCCGCATCCGCGAATAAGCCTGCCCTCGCGGCGGTCAGTACGCCGACAGGCTCCGTTCTCTCCTCTGTCCCGGAAATCATCGCCGACCTGAAAGCTGGGCGCATGGTGATCTTGGTCGACGAAGAAGACCGCGAGAATGAGGGCGACTTGGTGCTTGCGGCGGAGTTCGTGACACCTGAGGCGATTAACTTCATGGCCAAACATGGCCGCGGACTCATCTGCCTCACGCTGACACAAGAGCGCTGTGCGCAGCTCAACATTCCGCTGATGACGGCGAGCAACCGTTCCGGCTTTGGCACCAATTTCACGCAATCGATTGAAGCCGCCGAGGGCGTCACGAGTGGTATTTCGGCGGCAGACCGCGCACACACGGTGAAAACCGCTGTAGCCTTTAACGCGAAGCCTTCTGACATCGTTCAACCTGGCCACATTTTCCCAATCATGGCTCAGCCCGGTGGCGTGCTCATGCGCGCAGGCCACACCGAGGCCGGGTGTGATCTCACGCGAATGGCCGGACTCACTCCCGCGGCGGTAATATGCGAGGTCATGAAGGACGACGGCACCATGGCGCGTCTGCCCGACTTGCTCGTCTTCGCGAAAGAGCACAACCTCAAAATTGGCGCTATTACGGACCTCATCCAGTTCCGTGCTGCGCAAGAAAACTTGGTCGAGTGCGTCGGCGAACGGCCATTGCAGACCGCGCAGGGCGATTTCCTGCTCAAGGTGTTTCGCGAGAAACTCACCTCGGCAACGCATCTCGCCATCGTAAAAGGCACGCCAACGCCCAACACTGAAACTGTCGTTCGCGTGCACGAACCGCTCTCCGTGATCGACATGCTCGACGCAGGCAGCAGCGTGCATTCATGGAGTGTGCCGAAGGCCTTGGAACGCCTGCAACGCTCAGACGCAGGCGTACTCGTGTTGTTGCATCATGCCGAGTCGGACGACGATTTGCGTGACCGCGCGCTAAACGTGAAGCCGCTCAATGCGCACAAGATGGATCTACGCACGTACGGTATTGGCGCACAAATTCTGCGCGCGCTGAGCGTCGGCAAGATGCGGGTGCTTGCGAAGCCGCGTCGTATGCCCTCGATGACTGGTTTTGATCTCGAAGTGGTGGCGTACGAAGAGCGCTAACCCTTCGCCGTTACCTGACTGACGCGCTTCCGCTCGTCGCAGAATACCGAAACGAAAGAATTTCAATATGTCTCTAAAGCCTCTCATGCAGCTTCGCGGCGCTGGTCTGCGCGTCGGCATCGTCACCGCACGCTTCAACGCGCCGATTTGTGAAAAGCTGCTGTCAGGCGCGAAGAAGGCGCTCGCCGAGATGGGCGTTGACCCGAGCGACATCGCCGAAGTTACGGTTCCCGGCGCGCTCGAAATCGCGCTGGCTCTGCAGGCATTTGGCACCACCGAACAGTTCGACGCCTTGATCGCCCTTGGCTGCGTCGTGAAGGGTGACACCTATCATTTTGAAATCGTCTGCAACGAATCTGCCGCAGCGATTACGCGTGTTGGACTCGATCTCGATGTGGCGATTGGCAACGGCGTTCTGACAACCTACACCGATGAACAGGCGATCAGCCGCGCCGAACAAAAGGGCTACGAGGCCGCACAGGCTGCTGTCGAAATGGCGTTGCTGCAAGAGTGGACGCATTCCAATTTCAGCGAAGACTAAACACGCCGCCGCTCACGTATTTCGTCACGGTACGCCGCCCGACACACAGTAAGACAAAAAGAAAACGACACCCGAATGACCGCTTCTTCCACGCCTGAGTCCGACACCGAAGCGCCTGCCGCACCCGCCCCAAAGGCGAAGCCCAAGTCTGCGCGCCGTTGGGCGCGTGAGTTTGCGCTGCAGGCTGCATACGAGCTGTTCGTTGCCGATCACGATCCGGGCACCATTCGCATTCGCACCGAAGCCGACGAAAACTTCAAACGCGCCGACAAGGAGTTCTTCCGCGAACTATGGGCTGGACTCACCGAATCGCGCGAGTCCTTAGAGGCGCTGGTGCAACCTCATGTGGACCGTCCGTTCGCGCAGATCAGCCCTATCGAGCGCGGCGTGATTTTGATCGGCGCTTGGGAGCTGCAAAAGCGTTTAGACGTTCCATATCGCGTCGCCATTAACGAATCGGTGGAGCTCGCCAAGAGTTTCGGCGGCACGGATGGGCACAAGTGGGTCAACGGCGTGCTCGACAAACTGGCGCCAATTTTGCGCGCTGACGAAGTCGCCGCAGGCCCGCGTAACCGCCGATCGTAGCGGTTCGCCGTTTCCGCGCCATGACTGAATTCGAGCTCATTGGGCGGTTCTTTTCGCGGCGTGCTGCGTCGGCAGCAGTAGGCAACGGCGACGACTGCGCCGTGATTGCGCCGTCGGCCGGGCAAGCGTTTGCGGTGACCACGGACACTCTGGTTGAAGGTCGACATTTCCTGCCGACCATCGATCCGTGGAAACTCGGGCGTCGGGTTGTGCACGTTAATTTGAGTGACCTTGCTGCGATGGGTGCGAAGCCTCGATACGCGCTGCTCTCATTGACCTTGCCGCGTATTGATGAATCGTGGGTCACGCGTTTTGCCGATGGCCTGTGGCATGCGCTCGACGAATTCGACGTCGAGTTGGTGGGAGGCAATACCACCCGCGGGCCATTGGCCATCGCGATGACCGCGTTTGGTGATGTGCCGCCGGAAGGCGCACTACTTCGTAGCGGGGCGAATGTCGGCAATGAGGTGTGGGTTAGTGGCGCACTCGGCGACGCGGGGTGGGCGCTCTACTGCATGATCGGTGACATCAAGGCCGAAGCAACGGCGGATCAAATCGCACGTTACGAATGTCCGACGGCGCGTGTTGCGCTAGGGTTGGCATTGCGGGGCATTGCGACGAGTTGCATCGATATTTCCGATGGACTCCTCAGTGAAGCGCAGCACCTTGCGAGTGCCTCAAACGTCTGCATCGACATTCAGTTGCCCGCGATACCCACCGGTCTCGCCACGCAACTGGCAGCCCCCGAACTCGCGGCACGAGCGCAACATTGCCTCCTAGCGACGGGTGACGCCTATGAACTTTTGTTCACCGCACCAGAGACCGCGCACCGTGACGTCGACGCATTGTTGCGCTCCACAGGACTGACCGGTGCATGCATTGGGAGCGTCATCGAGGCCGACACTTCGCCTACTGTGCGTGTATTCGATGCACAATCGCGTCAAATCAACGTCGCCACGCAGGGCTGGGACCATTTCGCACATGACTGAGATTTCCGCGTCACCCATCGCCGTGTCGGCGCACATGAAGCGCCCGACGCTGCGCTTCATGCTTTCGCATCCGGCGCATGTGATTTCACTTGGCGTCGGCTCAGGACTGGCGCCGTTCGCGCCCGGTACCTTCGGCACGTTACTCGGGTTGTTCGCCGCGCGCTGGCTGCAGCCGCTGGTGGGTGACGCGATGTTTTTCGCGGGCCTCGCGGTGGCGCTGGTGCTCTCAATTTGGGCCGCCGGCGTGACAGGGCGTGCACTGGGCGAGAGTGACCATGGCTCGATCGTGTCTGATGAAGTGATCGCTATGGCGTTGATTACTGCGATGCTTCCGGGCGCTGCGTGGAAGCAATTTTGGGCATTTCTGTTGTTTCGTTTGCTGGACATTTGGAAGCCTGGACCGATTGGTTGGGCAGATCGAAACGTGAAGGGTGCGGTGGGCGTGATGCTGGACGACTTGGTCGCAGCAGGCTTGACGTTGTTGATCTTTGCGCTCTGGATTCGATACCTTTAGATCGTCGGTGAACCTATGCAAGCGCTCTATGACGAATGGCTCAAAATGGCAACGCACGTCGGTGCCGTGTGTTTGGCGGAAAAGCGCATCGTTGCTGGCGCGGAAAGCTGTACGGGCGGCCTGATTTCGGCGGTGCTCACGAGCGTCAGTGGTTCGTCCGCGTGGGTGGATCGTGGCTTTGTCACGTATAGCAACGAAGCGAAGATTGAACTCCTCGGCGTGTCGCCCGCAACGCTTGAGGCCTTTGGTGCCGTCAGCGAAGAAACCGCGCGCGAAATGGCGCTCGGCGCGCTTGCTCGCAGCCGCGCAACTTTAGCGTATTCAGTGACAGGCGTAGCAGGGCCGACAGGCGGCACGGCCAGCAAACCGGTTGGCATGGTCTGTTTTGGTTTCGCAGCCGCAACGGGTGTCGTGACCGCAACGAAGCACTTTCTCGGCGATCGAAGTAGCGTCCGCGAACAAAGCGTTAATTTCGTCTTGGCGAGGCTCGCCGCCAAGAGCTGATTTCTGCGACGTACCAAACCGCCATTCACCTTGGTTTCACCGCGCCGCCTATACTGTCGCACAGCACTGGCTCGAACTCTTTTCTGATAGCTCACGACCGAAAATGAAGTGCCCCTTCTGCGGCTCCCTTGAAACACAAGTGATCGACTCGCGCGTCTCCGAGACGGGCGATGCGATTCGCCGTCGGCGCAAATGTTTGAGTTGTGACAAACGTTTCACGACGTTCGAAACCGTTGAATTGCGCATGCCGCAGGTCATCAAGGGCAACGGAACGCGCATCGATTTCAACGTCGAAAAGATCCGCACAGGGTTCAACCGCGCGCTGCATAAACGCTTCGTACCGACTGAGTTTGTCGACCAAGCCATCGCTCGCATCGTCGCCAATATTCACAGCCTCGGCGAACGCGAAATTCCGTCGCGCAGCATCGGTGAGATGGTGATGGCTGAGCTCTACAAACTCGACAAAGTGGCTTACATCCGCTTTGCGTCCGTCTACAAATCGTTTCAAGACGTCGAAGATTTTCGTTCCGCTCTGCATGAAGTGGATCGCCCCGCCAGCGTGAAAAAGCCCGCGGTGAAGAAGAGCAAGAATGTTTAGCTTCGCCGACGAACAATTCATGCGGCGAGCGTTGGAGCTCGGCGCGTTGGCGATGAATCACACGACGCCGAATCCGCGCGTGGGTTGCGTGTTTGTGCGCGATGGCGTCGTTCTCGCCGAGGGCTACACGCAGCGTCCCGGCGAGGCTCATGCGGAAGCGCAAGCCATCAAAGACGCACGGGCAAAGGGCGTCAGTTTGATTGGCGCGACTGCGTATGTGACCTTGGAGCCTTGCAATCACTTCGGCAAGACACCGCCGTGCACTGAGGCGTTGATCAGCGTCGGTGTTGCGCGGGTGGTCGCCGCGATGGAAGACCCGAATCCCTTGGTGAGCGGTACGGGTTTCGCGCGCTTACGTGAGGCGGGTGTCGACGTTCGCGTGGGCCTGTACTCGCACGACGCGATAGAACTCAATATCGGGTTCGTGAAGCGCATGACGACGGGCCTGCCGTGGGTGCGCTGCAAAGTAGCCGCGAGCATTGATGGCCGCACGGGATTGTCGAACGGCGAAAGTCAATGGATTACGGGTGAAGAAGCGCGACAAGACGGTCATCGCTGGCGCGCTCGTGCGTGCGCGGTGCTTACGGGCAGCGGCACAGTTCGGTTCGACGATCCACAGATGACCGTGCGTGGCGTGAGTACCGTGCTTCCACTGCGACAACCGACGCGTATCGTGTTCGATCACCTCGGCGAAGTCCCGCCGACGGCCGCAGTGCTACGCGGCGGCGCGATCATCTACGGCTCGAATCGAATGCCGCAGGGATTAGGCCCCGACGTCGAACTGGTGAGCCTTCCCGACGCGGCCAATCCCGGTAAGATTGACCTTCCCGCGGCGCTCAAAGATATCGGCAGGCGCGGCGTCAATGAACTGCACGTCGAAGCTGGCGCGCGCCTTATGGGACCAATGGTAGCCGCCGGTCTGGTTGACGAACTCCTTGTGTACCTCGCCCCAAAGTTACTGGGCCGCGACGCCCGCGAAATGTTCTCGTTGGCTGAGCCGTTAAAGCTTGCCGATGCGACGCAATTTGACTTA
>JAKPSO010000707.1 GCA_029571495.1 Pseudomonadota bacterium | reverse complement strand
CGCGCAGCGTGTGGTAGTAGTCATAGTCCAGCGGATGCCAAAGGCGCATCGTCGCTGTGGCGCGCTTGATCACCACCGAATCGCCCTCGGCCAGCTCGATGTTGTGATGTCCATCAATGCTCGCGAGTGCGTTGCGCGCGCGCGCCACTGTGATGCGAATTTCGGAGTCATCCGCGACCACAATCGGGCGGTTGGTCAGCGCGTGAGGCGCAATCGGCACGATGGTGAAGGCGTTGACGAAGGGCGCCATGATCGGGCCGCCCGCAGACAGCGCGTAGGCGGTCGACCCGGTCGGCGTCGCCACGATCGCGCCGTCGGACCGAAAGCCGTACGCGAAGCGATCATTGAGCGAAATCTCAAGGTCCACGAGCGACGTCGCCGCGCCGCGGTTCACCACGACGTCGTTCACCGCCAAGAACTCCTGATCGTCCGTGACCGAACTTGTTGTGCTGAGCAACACGCGCCGCTCCTCACGATACGCACCGGCCAAAATTTGCGGCAACGCGGTAGCCAAATTCGCCATCGATAAGTCGGTCAAGAAACCGAGCCGCCCTTGGTTCACGCCCACTAGTGGCACGTCATAACGCGCGAGCTGGCGCGCCATTGAAATAAACGTCCCGTCGCCGCCCAGCGCGATGACCAAACCGCAGTTCATTCCGATCTCGCCGATCGTCAATTGCGGCCACGGCGGGTTGTCGACTTCGGTCGCGCTCAGGGCCTCAATAACCGGCGTGTAGCCAAGCGATTGCAGCAATTGCGCCACCGAAAAAACCACGTCGCTCAGCTCATGTGGACCTTCACGCCCGCCTTCGCGAACGGACGGGCGCACGGCAAGGGCAATGTGGCAAGGAGCGAGGGCGTTGGGCATGGGTGGATTTAATCACAGCCTTCTTGCGGCTGGATGAATGCGGTTTCCGGAAGCGCCCTACAATCAGCGCCATGCTGGACCCCAGATCACGAATCCTGCTAAATGCGCTGGTTGAGCGCTACATCGCCGACGGCGAACCGGTGGGCTCGCGCACGCTCTCCAAGCAAAGCGGCCTCGAACTCTCGCCCGCAACGATTCGCAATGTGATGGCCGACCTCGAAGAGCTCGGGTTCATCACCAGCCCCCACACCTCTGCCGGCCGCATCCCGACTCCGCGCGGCTACCGGTACTTCGTTGATACGTTGCTCGTCTCCCCGCAGGCACATCAACTCAATCTCAACGAGGCGCAATCGCACATTCACGGCCAGTTGCCGCAAGAGCTCGTAAGCTCCGCTGCGCGCATGCTCTCCGACTTGTCGTCGTTCGCGGGCGTCGTCGCCGCGCCGCACAAGCCTCCGGCGTTTCGTCATATTGAATTTGTACGCCTCTCCGAACGGCGCCTACTCATGGTGCTCGTCGCACCAGACGGCGACGTGCAAAACCGCGTGCTGCACGCCGACAGAAATTACACGCACTCACAGCTCATCGAAGCCGCGAATTTCTTCAACGAAAATTTCGCGGGACTGCCGCTCGATCAAGTGCGCGCACGGCTCACCGAAGACCTGAAGCGTCTGCGCGAAGACATGGTCGGCCTGATGACCGTTGCCGTTGAAACTGGCGGCGAGGTGGCGCAGTCAAGCGACGAGCTGATCGTCTCCGGCGAGCGCCGATTGCTGCATTCGCAGGACCTCGCGGGCAGCATGGACAGTCTGCGGAAGCTGTTCGATTTGTTCGAGCAACGCACGCAACTCTTGCATCTGTTCGACATGGCGAACAAAGCCGACGGCGTTCAGATTTTCATCGGCGGCGAATCGCAAGTCGTGCCGCTCGACGAGTTTTCGCTCGTCACCGCGCCATACCAAGTCAACGGCCAAATCGTCGGCACGCTAGGCGTTATCGGCCCGACTCGCATGGCCTACGACCGCGTGATCCCTATCGTCGATCTCACGGCGAAACTTCTGTCTTCGGCTTTGCAGCGGGAGATGGGGGAGAGTTGATTCATTTGTTGAAGCAACGACCTGTTCCGCTTGTGCATAGACTTGTGAAGCGAGCATGATGTTTGAGGGTTGCCTTGGTGGCGAGCACTAAACCCCTCGCTACGAATCCAATGTGAAAATGAATTTCGGCGATCACTTTGAATTCGTGGCAGACGTAACCGCACTCGCACCGCCGGCTGCCGTCGCTATAACTCTCACCAATGCTCTTCACACTGACCGGCAGCTGCTACGCGCGATTTATCGACAACTGGAAGCTCCGTATGGTGGAGAAAACTGGGACGCGTTGCGCGATGTTCTAGCTGATCTTTCGTGGCTTTGTGGTGGCTCGATAGCGCTGCTTCACCCCACCTTACCGCTTCGAAGCGCGGCTGAGCAGACGATTTACCTGCGAATCCTTAGTCAGGAAGCCATGCGCTGGCAGGCGGATGGCATAAACCGCCTACGGCCAGTTTTTTGGGCTGGCCTCAAGAATACGGTTAGAGATTTGATCGGCGACTAACTCGACGATGATTTGCAAGTAGCCTGGATTAGCGATGGCTCACGGCTCGTGTGCGAATCTGGGGACGATGCCTCGATTCCGCTCAGCGGATAGCGGCTACGAGCCCTTGGCAAGCGCAGTGCCGTAGATCGCGGCCCTCCCAAACAATCAACGTTCGCTCCTACAATCAAACCGTATGACCGTCTCCCCTCCTTCCCCCACACACGGCCGCGCTCCGCGCGTTGGCATCTTGTTCACGAATCTGGGTACGCCTGACGCGCCGACGACTTCTGCCGTGCGGCGTTATCTCGCGGAATTTTTGAGCGATCGTCGCGTCGTTGAAATTCCGCCGCTGGTGTGGAAAGTGATTTTGCACGGCATCATTTTGCGTACGCGCCCCGCTAAGAGCGCAAAGAAATATGCGAGCGTGTGGATGTCCGAGGGCTCGCCGTTGCTCGTGTGGACGCAGCGTCAGGCACAGTATCTGCGCGGCGCGATGGGCGAGAAAATTCGCGCGATGGGATTGCCGTCGGACATCGTGAAAATTGAAGTGGGTATGCGTTACGGCAACCCAAGCATTACGAGCGCGCTCGCGAAGCTCAAGGCCGAAAACTGTGACCGCATCCTCGTGTTGCCGATGTATCCCCAATACGCCGCGAGCACCACGGCCACCGCCTTTGACGAAGTGTTTCGCGCGCTTACGAAAGAGCGCTACATGCCGGCGCTGCGCACAATCCAGTCGTGGCACGACGATCCAAGTTACATCAAGGCGCTCGCAGGCCGCATTACCGATTTTTGGGGCAAACACGGTCGACCGGATAAGCTCGTGATGAGCTTTCACGGCGTGCCGAAGTTCAGCTTGCTCAAGGGCGACCCGTACCATTGCTTGTGTCACGTCACGGCGCGTCTGCTGGCGCGTGAGTTGGGGCTCAACGAGTCGCAATGGGTGCTGACCTTTCAGTCGCGTTTCGGCAAGGCCGAGTGGTTGCAGCCCTACACCGAGGCCACACTCAAAGCGCTGCCTGCGCAGGGCGCGAAACGCGTGCACATGGTCTGTCCCGGGTTTCCGGCGGATTGCTTGGAGACGCTCGAAGAAATCGCGATGGAAGGCAAAGAGACGTTCCTGCACGCAGGCGGCACGCATTACGAATACATCCCAGCGTTGAACGATCATGAGTCGCTGATAAACGCGTTGACGGAACTCTCGCTCTCGAACTTGCAAGGTTGGCTTGCAGCGCCGCCGTCTGAAGCCGAGTTGCAGGCGCAAGTACGACGCGCGAAGGCACTGGGAGCGAAAGACTAATGTCAAGCGCGGCGTCGATCACGCGACGCGAGGCGCTCAAGCGCATCGGCGCGGTGTCGGCCTTGCCGGCGGTCGGTGCATTGAGCGCATGCGCGGAATTTGACCCTGGCTATCCTGCCGCAGCGACGCCGCGCTTCGCGCCAATTCAATGGCCCGAGGGCCGTGAGCGCACGGCGTTGGTGCTCGGCAGCGGCGGCCCGCGCGGCTTCGCGCATATCGGTGTGTTGAAAGTACTCGAAGCGGCGGGCCTTGAGCCTGCGCTCGTCGTCGGCTCCAGCGCAGGGGCGATCGCCGGAGCGCTTTACGCCGCGAACATTCCCGCGGTGGAGATCGAGCGACGCGCGCTTGAGCTCGGCATCACGGACATCGCCGACCCAGCGTTCATGCAGCCCAACCGCATGATCGGTCGCGCGTTGCAGAACTTTGTGAACACCGCCGTCGGCGAGCGTTTGATCGAACAATTGCCGCGCCGTTTTTGTGCGGTTGCCGCAGTGCTCGGAAAGCCGGAACTCGTGGCATTCACCAACGGCCACACGGGCGCGGCGGTGCGGGCGTCTGCCGCGCTGCCGTCAATGTTTCTGCCTGCGACGATCGGTGGCGTCACGTACGAAGACGGGGACATGGTATCGCCAGTGCCGATCCGCATCGCGCGGCAACTCGGCGCGACGCGCGTGGTCGCGGTCGACGTCTCTGCATTTCTCGAGGACACGCCCGAGCGCGCGCCCGCGTCATGGCGCAAGCGCGACGAGGAACGCCGCTCAATCATCGACGACGAGGCAAAAGACGCGGACTTCATGCTGCGCGTGCGGCTGCCGTATTACGCAGGGGGCTCGCGCGAATATCGCGAAAACTTGATCCGCCTCGCGACAACGCAGACGCGCGACGCGCTGGCGAAGATTCGCGCGGTGTTGGGGTAAGACGCACGCGCGGACATTTCGCGCGACTGAAATTCCGATCTAACTGCGCGCTGGCCGCCGAGCAGCGAAAATGAACGGTCCTGAAAGATGCCGTCTGTGTCAATCGCCGAGACCATCCCCGACTCCAGCGACCTAACCCTGTAAGCTCGCGCCTCATATGAGCAATTCGTTCCGCATTTTTCTCTCCAAGCGCATGCTGGTTTGCGTGAGTTTGGGCTTTGCGTCTGGCCTGCCACTGTTCATCATTTACAACCTGCTGTCCGCGTGGTTACGCGCTAGTGGCGTTGACTTGAAGGCGATCGGTCTCTTCGCGCTCGTGGGATTTCCATACACGTGGAAATTTGTGTGGTCGCCGCTGATGGATCGGTTTGCGCTACCCGGCGTGGCGCGACTGGGTCGACGGCGAAGCTGGATGCTGGTGACGCAAATTTTGATCCTGCTGGTGGTGTACGCCGTCGGTCAGTTCAATCCGAAGACCGAATTGAGCATCGTCGTAGCGCTCGTGGCGTTGCTTGCTTTTTTTTCCGCCAGTCAAGACATTGTCGTCGACGCCTACCGCCGCGAATATTTGCCGGACGCGCAGCAGGGCTCGGGCACCGCCGTGTTCGTCAATGCCTACAAGCTATCGACGTTAGTGCCAGGTTCGCTCGCGCTGATCTTGTCGGACCATTTGCCGTGGTCGCAGGTGTTCTTAATTACGTCGCTGTTCATGCTTCCGGGCATCCTAACGACGATCATCGTAGACGAACCGACCACGCGCGGCGCGCCACCGAAGAACCTGCGCGAGGCCGTGGTGCTGCCATTTCGTGAATTCGTTCAACGCCGCGGTTGGAAATACGCTGCGTTCATCCTGCTGTTCATATTTCTCTACAAACTCGGCGATTCGATGGCCACGGCGCTCGCGACGCCGTTCTACATCGACCTCGGCTTCAGTCGCACAGACATTGGACTCGTGGCGAAAAATGCGGGGCTGTGGGCGAGTCTGGCCGGTGGCATTTTGGGTGCCATTTGGATGGAGCAAACGGGCGTCAACCAAGCGCTGTGGATCTTCGGCGTGTTGCAGCTTTTGGCGATCATTGGATTTGCGATCCTTGCTAAGACCGGTGCGAACTTGTGGGTGCTCGGTTGGGTGATCGGCGTCGAAGCGTTTGCTGTCGGACTCGGCACGGCGGCATTTACCGCGTTTATGGCTCAGACGACCGATCCCCGCTACACAGCGACACAGTTTGCGCTGTTTACAAGCCTCTCCGCCGTGCCGCGCACGTTTATGAACGCGTCAACGGGCTATATCGTGGCGCAAACCGGATGGTTTAACTTTTTCTTGATTTGCTTCGCGCTTGGGATTCCCGGCATGTTGTTGTTACCAAAAATTGCGCCCTGGGGGCAACCAAAACCCACCGCGCCAGTCTGAGCCTCACGGACACCTGCACGGGGTGTCGTTATGATGTCGCTATGAACATTGCCAAAAAAATCGCTCCTCTCGCTTTCGTTTGCACAGCGGCTGCCGCGCTGTTCTGCGCCGCACCCGCCAGCGCGCAACTCGCAAAACCCTTCCTGTGGGAACTCACGAAGGATGGCAAAACGGTCACGTTGTTCGGTTCGTTGCACGTCGGAAAGAACGATTTCTTTCCGTTGCCCGAGACGGTGTTGAGTCGTTACGATGCCGCCAAAGTGCTTGCGGTGGAAGCCGACATTACGGTGCCCGAGACTCAGCAG
>JAKPSO010000700.1 GCA_029571495.1 Pseudomonadota bacterium | reverse complement strand
TCTTCATCGTGCCGAAATTCATTCCGAACGCTGACCAAACGATCGGTGCGCGCAACAAGATTTTCTGCACCGGGCTTGAGCACAAGATGGGCATTCACTCGAACGCGACGTGCCAAATCGCGCTCGACGGCGCGACGGGCTGGCTTGTTGGGCAGCCGAACAAAGGCCTCGCGGCGATGTTCGTGATGATGAACGCGGCCCGCATCGGCGTCGGCAATCAATCGTTGGGTCTCACCGAAGTCGCCTACCAAAGCGCGCTTTCGTACGCGAAGGAGCGCATCCAAATGCGTTCGCTCGCGGGACCGAAGTCGCCGGACAAACCTGCTGACTCGATCCTCGTGCATCCCGATGTGCGCAAGATGCTCCTAACCGCCAAGGCGTACGCCGAAGGCGGTCGTGCGTTGTCGCTTTACTGCACGATGCTCATTGACAAAGAGCTGCATCATCCCGATGAGGCCGTGCGCAAAGAGAGCGCCGAGATGGTCGCACTGCTGACGCCGATCGTCAAAGCCTTTATCACCGACAACGCGTGGATCTCGACGTCGCACTGCATGCAAGTGCTCGGCGGACACGGCTACATCGCGGGCAACGGAATGGAGCAATTCGTTCGTGATTCGCGCATCAACATGACCTACGAAGGCACCAACACCGTTCAGTCGCTGGATCTTCTCGGTCGCAAAGTGCTTGGCAATCAAGGCGAGACGCTCAAGAAATTTGGCGCGATGCTCGAAGAATTCGCTGAGAGCTGCGAGGGCATCGAAGCCATGCAAGAGTTCATCGGACCGCTCTTGAAGGCGGCGGAATTGTGGTCAACGCTCACCTTTGAAATTGGTAGCGCAGCGATGAAAACGCCGGAACTGGTTGGCGCCGCCGCGGTCGACTACATGCGCATCGCGGGCCACACCGTGTTCGCGTTCTGGTTCGCGCGTATGGCAAAAGTCGCGCTCGAAAAACAGGGCAGCGGCGACAATTTCTACACTGCGAAACTGCAAACTGCGCGTTTTTACTACGCCAAACTGCTGCCCGAAATCGAGAGCTGCGCGATCACCGCGCGCGCCGGTTTGAAGCCGCTCATGGATACGGAGCTGGCACTGGCGTAAGTGATCGGGCCGACGCACTGTCGGCCCTGATGCGTGACCGGATAGCGACGAAGCGCCGAAAAACCGTGAGTCGTCGCCCGAAATCGTAGCTCGTCGCACGACGACCACGCGATATGACAACATCGTGTAATGTTCCTTTACGTCTCGAAAGGAACTTATGCGAATCTGCGCTGCGTTACACATTTCCGCCCGCTTTTTGGCCGTCGCTGTAGTTGGTGTGTCGTGCGTTGCGAGCGCGGCGAATCCGACCGTAAGCAACGAACGGTTGAGCGCGTACTGGCGTGGTCAGTGGGTTGATTACGTCGAGATTGGCGACTACGCCGTCATGCAGGGCGACATCGTGATCGGCCAAAAGGATGCCGTGCGCAAAGCGACGCTGGAAATGCAGATCGCTTTGGCGTCACGCATGCTTGATCGTGCGAAGGCGTTGACCTTGGATTCCGACGCCGCGTTGTGGCCGCGCCTTGCTTCAGGCGTGGCCGAGGTGCCATACGTGATCGAAGCGGGCAACGCGACGACTATCGCCGCTGCGATTACCGAGGCCAATCGCGCGCTGGCGGGCATCATTCAATGGGTGCCGCGCGCGTCGCAAGTGGACTACGTTGCGTTCAATATTGCTTCACCGGGCCAAGGCTCTTGTGTGAGCGAACTTGGACGTAAAGTGGGCCGGCAAACAATCACTGGCGATCCGACATGCGACGCTGGCGTGTTGTTGCACGAAATGGGTCATGCCATGGGCTTGTTGCACGTACAACAAGACGTCGACACACAACCGTTCATTGATACGCGCCTCGACAAGATCACGCCGATTTGGCGTTCGCAAAGCGATCAAACGTTTTACTCGCGGACGCTCAACGGCTACGACTACGCATCCATCATGCACTATGGGCGTTTTGGGTTCGGGGCGTACGCCGACCCGACGACGATGGAGACAAAACCCGCAGGAATCGATATCGGCTATCCGAGCACGTACTCGAAGGCAGACGTTGACGCGCTGGCGCGTTTAACCGGACTTGCGCCGATTGCCACCACTATCGTCACGCATCCAGCGGGACTAAAAATTGTGGTCGACGGCGTAGAAGTGACCTCACCGGTGACGTACGCGTGGCCGGTGGGCAGCGTGCATCGGGTGTGGGTGGCGGCAGGGCTGCAAGAGCTCAACGGGTATCAGTTTGGATTCGCGCGTTGGAGCCAAGACCCTAGCGCGCCGCCGTCGCGTCAATTGACGTGGCAAGTCGCCGCCGGTGATGGCACGGTCGGTGCACCGACCACCTCGCCAATCTCCACCGTATTGACGGCGAATTTTTCGCGATTGACCGCGGTGACGACTACGTCGGCAACGCAGGCGGGTGGCACCGTCACGGTGACGCCGCGCGCCACGCCTTGGCCTGGGACAACCAATCTCTATCCGCAGTACAGCGTGTTCGACATCAACGCGCAGACCAACGCGGGGTACCAGAACTTCTTCACGGTTTCGGGTTCCGCAAGCGCAGTCGGCGGCGGAATCGGCTTCACCCCCAACCTTTCCGTACAGTTGTATCCGAGCCCCGCACACACGCTCGGCGCCACCTTTGTGAACGGCAACTCCATCGGCGTTGCGGTGACGGGAGAAGGCATGACCGATGGCATTCGTGTCAACGTGACGACGCCCACGGGTAGCACGGGACGATCGCTTGCACCGCTGCTGAGCACGACGACGGCAGGCACATGGACCTACGCAGTCACCTCACCACAGTACTTTAGCGATTCTGGACGTTACGTGCTTGACGGCATCGACGGTCTCGATGACGCACTCGCCGGGAAGGTGAGCATGCCCACTTCTGGCAATCGGACGGTGACGATTCGCGCGCATCGCGAATGGAGTCCATTTAAGCAGGTGGTGCCATCTTGCGCCGGCACAGTAACGCTTAGCGATACCAGCAGCTATTTACGTGTTGGTACGACGGTCACGGCAACGGTTAACCCCGCAACTGCGGCCGTGTTCACGGGCTGGTCCGGAACCGTTTCCGGCACCAGCAACTCAGTGAGTTCGAAAATCGGTGCATTGGTTCCGGAGTTCGTTGCGACATTCAATACGGTCGCCACGCCGCTTCGTCTCGACAGCATCACACCACCGAATTACGGCGATGACGTCGCGGGAACGATCGTCACGTTGGCGGGCGCAGGCTTTAC
>JAKPSO010000676.1 GCA_029571495.1 Pseudomonadota bacterium | reverse complement strand
GTCGGTGAAGAAGAGCTGCGCGGTGTTGACACCAAACCGCTCGTGGGTCACCTCGCCGCCTGGAACTACTTCATGAGCTTGAAGAATCCAGCCAATGATGAATTCACGAAGAAATGGGCTGCCTACGCCAAAGCCAAGGGCATCGCCGGTCACAAAGACAAGCCGCTGACCAACGACCCAATGGAAGCCACCTACATTGGCATCTACATGTGGAAGCAAGCAGTAGAAAAAGCGAAATCGACAGACACCGACAAAGTGATCGCAGCGATGGCTGGTCAAACGTTCAAAGCGCCGGGCGGATTCACCTCGACGATGGACACCAAAAACCATCACCTGCATAAGCCTGTCTTCATCGGCGAAATCAAGGCTGACGGTCAGTTCAACGTTGTGTGGAAGACCAAAGGTCCGGTTCGCGCGAATCCGTGGAGCCCGTATATCCCTGGCAACGACAAGAAGAAGGATGAGCCGGACGGCAAAACGAAAATCTAGTTACTGACTGTTACTGATATAGACGATCCCTCCGCGAGCCGGGCGTTGATAGGGCCTATGTGCCCCGGCAACCCCGGCATTTTTTTGTCTGGCGAAGACGTATTGCGCCAATGGAGAACACCTTGTTACGTCACCTGTTTCTGCGCTTGCCGATCGCCCTTGCTTTCGTTGCGAGCCTTCTGACCACCAGCGCTTTTGCGCTGACGCCACAGTCGGCAAAGAACATTGCCGCTGGCGAAAACGACGATCGCATCAAGGCGCTGAGCGACGCGTTAGCAAACCCCGACGAAGCCCTCGCACGACTCATTGACGCGCTTCTGGACGACAGTGCAAAGGTCGCCGGAGACACCGTGCTTATCGTCACCGACGGCAAAGCGATCGACGCAAACACGGGTGCCGCCACGGCGCTGCCATCGGCCGTCGAAGACGTTGTCAACAACAACCGCATGCGAAACGAACTCGAAGGCGCGAAAGCCGCGCTCGGCTTGTTCTCAGACAGTCTAACGACTCGCAACAACGCGATCACACAACTTAAAGACTCTGCCGACGAAGCGAAACTACCGCTGATCGACCGCGCGCTGGCAAAAGAAACCGATGCTGATCTCAAAGCAAAACTCGAACAATTGCGCGCCGCGATGCTCATCGCGTCGAGCGACAAACAAAAGCGACTCGACGCCGTCAGCGCGCTCGCAACAAGCAGCCAACCGAGCGTGCGATCACTCTTGCAGGAACGCTTGAACGCAGGCGGTGAGACCGATCCCGACGTGCGCGCCGCACTGACCGCTGCCGTCAAGGGCGTAGAAGGTCGTCTCGTCTGGGGCGAACGTCTCGGCGTTGTTTTCAGCGGCTTGAGCCTAGGTTCAATATTGTTTCTCGTCGCACTTGGCCTAGCGATCACCTACGGTCTGATGGGCGTCATTAATATGGCGCATGGCGAACTGATGATGATTGGTGCCTACGCAACCTATCTCGTACAAAACGCATTCAGGCAATACATGCCGAGCGCGTTCGACTACTACATCATCGCTGCGATCCCTGTGTCGTTCTTTGCAGCCGCCGCAGTGGGTGCTGTTCTGGAGCGTACGGTAATCCGCTGGCTGTACGGCCGTCCCCTAGAAACGCTCCTCGCAACTTGGGGTATTTCCTTGGTGCTGATTCAAACCATGCGGACGTTCTTCGGCGCGCAAAACGTGCCGGTCGAAAACCCGTCGTGGCTCTCGGGCGGCGTTCAGGTCATGTCGAATTTAATCCTGCCATACAACCGCATTGCCATTTTGTTCTTTTCGTTCTTCGTGCTCGCCACAGTGTGGCTGCTGATCAGCAAAACCCGACTCGGCCTCTTCGTGCGTGGCGTCACGCAAAACCGGAGCATGGCAGCCTGCATGGGTGTGAACACCGCGAAGATTGATACCTACGCTTTCGCGCTCGGCGCCGGTATCGCGGGCCTCGCGGGCTGCGCGCTCTCGCAAGTCGGTAACGTCGGCCCGGACCTCGGTCAGGGCTACATCGTCGACTCGTTCATGGTCGTCGTGCTCGGCGGCGTCGGGCAACTCGCCGGAACCGTGTACGCGGGCCTCGGCCTTGGCGTACTAAACAAGCTGCTCGAAGGCTGGACAGGCGCGGTGCTGGCGAAGATCATCGTGCTCGCGTTCATCGTGATCTTCATCCAACGTCGCCCGCAAGGCATCTTCGCCCTCAAGGGCCGCAGCGCGGAGGCTTGAGATGAACTCTACGACCCTACCTTCCATGAGTGCTGCCACGCCTGCAACACTGCTTGGCCCACGCGGGCGCGTTACGCTCGCCGCGGTGATCGCGCTACTGGTCATCGCGATCCCAATCTTCAACTTAGTCATTCCCGCGGACAGCGTCTTCCATCTGTCGGACTACGCTGTGTCGCTGCTCGGCAAGATCATGTGCTACGCCATTTGCGCGTTGGCAATGGATCTGATCTGGGGGTACACCGGCATTCTCTCCCTCGGACATGGCCTCTTCTTCGCGCTGGGCGGCTATGCGATGGGCATGTATCTCATGCGTCAGATCGGCCGTGACGGCGTGTACAAGAGCGATTTGCCGGACTTCATGGTTTTCCTCGACTGGAAAGAAGTGCCGTGGCACTGGCTCGGCAGCCAATCGTTTGTCGTGCAGATGTTCCTCGTCGTTGCCGTACCGGGCCTCCTCGCGTTCGTGTTCGGCTACTTCGCATTTCGCTCGCGGATCAAAGGCGTGTACTTCTCGATCATCACACAGGCGTTGACCTATGCGTCAATGCTCCTGTTCTTTCGGAACGAAACGGGCTTCGGTGGCAACAACGGCTTCACTGACTTC
>JAKPSO010000657.1 GCA_029571495.1 Pseudomonadota bacterium | reverse complement strand
CATGACTGCGCACATTGGCAGCGCGTTCTACCACCCGGAGCGATTTCGAAAAACACTCGCCGATCTTCGCGACGTATTCCCACACGTCGCTGCGTACAAAGCGTTCATGCCGATCTACGGGGCCGAGTGGGGAATGGTGTGCGCCTCGATGCGCCACGACCCGTCGACGCTTGACGTTGAAACCATCGGTGCAAGGCTCTCTACGAACGGCATTGTGGATTTGAAGTTTTACACACCACGCGTGCACGCAAGTTTGTTCGCTTGGCCAGCGTATGCGGAAGCGCTCGGCGCATGAGGTGTAGGCGCGGACTTGGCCGCGCTTTTGTCCGGTTTATTTTCATGCGACGTAGCGACGCCAAGTCGTCGCCTACAACCTGAACAACTGCGCCGACCAGAACCTGTAGCGAACAGCATTGCGCACCGCGCTACCAACCGTAAAAACGCGGCCATGCGGTAAGCGTTGCACCGTCAACGGCTACATATTCTGGAAACTGCGCCGCGGTCGCGCACGCGTGATTCGGCAGGATGCGCAGCATCGTACCGACCGGGAACCGCGCTGCAATGTCTGCATCAATTTCACCAATCCGCGCGATGATGCCGTGCTCTTGGTTAGCGCTGTCGACCACATAACCGGCAACAGGATTCCCATCGACGTCGCACACTTGACCGTAGCCGTAGTCATGCGTTTGCTTCTGTGTGCCGCGATCACGACTCATCGCCATCCAACCCGCATCAACCAGCGCCCAGCCCTTCTCCTTTTGATGCCCGATCACCGTCGTGAGCACTGAAAGCGCGACGTCGGACATGCGGGCTACACCCACATTCACCATCACCAAATCGTGAAACACATAAACACCGGCTCGTACTTCGGTTACGCCGTCAAGGCGTTGTGCAGACAACGCCGTGGGCGTGGAGCCAACGCTCACATTCGCGCACGGCAGCCCGGCCGCGCGTAGTCGTTCGGCCGCACGCACGCAACGTGAACGCTCTTGCTCTGCCATCGCTTCGAGCGCTGCGGACGTGTTGAGTTCATAACTCGCGCCAGCGTGCGTCATCACGCCGCCGAGTTTCATGCCACCTTCGTGCAACGCTCGGCCCGTCGCAATCAGCGCATCGCCCTCGGGCGCGAGCCCCGCGCGATGCCCGTCTGTGTCAACCTCCAACCAGACTTCGAAGACGTGCTCATGCGCGCGCCCAAACGCAGCGACGGCGGTCGCGGCCTCGACGCTGTCGACGATGATTTTCAGGTCACAGCCCCGATCGCGCAGCGCTTTCGCTTGCGGCAATTTTGACGGCACCATGCCAACGGCGTAAAGCACGTCCGTAATGCCTGCCGCGAAAAACTGCTCGGCCTCCTTGAGGGTCGACACGGTGATTCCTCGCGCGCCGGCTGCAATCTGCCGCCGCGCCACATCGATGCATTTGCTTGTCTTCACATGTGGCCGCAAGTTCACGCCAAGCGCATTCATACGGCTTTGCATCGTTTCGATGTTGGCTTGCATACGCGCGATGTCGACGAGTGCGGCGGGAGTGGACAGTTGTGAGAGCGGCGCGGTAGTCATTGAGATGGAAAAAAGTCAATTGTGCTGAAGCGATACCGGAGGATAACGGTGTCTGTTCATGGATGCTGTCGGCGATACAGCTTTTACGCTTGAACGACGGTATGACGGCCTGTTGGGCCAATTTTCATATAAAGTCGAGATACGTAAAAAAATAGACCGTAAGCACCAAGGGCTGGCCGTTGGAAGCGCAAAGTTGTCAATGCACTGAAAAACGTCAGGTTGTGCCTCAGATCGTGCAGTGTGCGGAATAATGTCCACGCGCCGTCCAGCAATTTTTGGAGCGAACCGCCAACCCGACGGCGGTCCTTGGCGGATTAAGCGCAGCAGAAAGGATCGCATGTCAGAGCGTGAACGCGAAGCGCAGGTTGATTCGGTCTCGAACGTCAAGTTCGACGCGACCAACGAAATGTTCGCTGCGTTGTATCCGGACCTGAAGCGGCTCGCGCGTTCGCGCCTGCGGACCGTCGGTGCGCGCACGATCCTAGACACCACGATGCTAGTGCACGACACCTATGCGCGTTTGGCCGAGAAGCAGCGCGGACAATTTGCGACGAGCGGCCAATTCATGGCGTACTGCGCACAAGCCATGCGCTCGGTCATCGTCGATCTCGTGCGCGCCAACAACGCCGTGCGCCGCGGTGGCGGGGAGGCCGCGATTCCCCTCAACACCGAAGTCATGCAGTCCGCCACGCCCGCGGTCGAAGCGGAGCCCGACGTCCTGCGCGTCCATGAAGCGCTCGCGCAACTCGGTGAACTTGACCCGCGCCTCGTTCAGTTGGTCGAGCTTCGCTACTTCGCTGGTCTGTCCGAAGCTGAAGCGGCCACGACGCTCGGCATGTCGGCACGCACGGCGAGTCGCGAGTGGGAGCGTGCCCGCGCGCTGCTTCGTGCAATTCTGAGCGACTAGTGGTGCTCGAAAATCGCACTTGCGCTTGGCGTACTTCACACGCGAAAAACGTTTCAGTAGCGTGATCACAGCCTCGCAATCTTCATGGCGCTGAACCTCCAACAACTCCAAGCCCTTGACGAGCTCGTTCGTACTGGACTTGACGTATCGGATTCGGCGCGTCGCGCGTGGTTCGACGCGCTACCCGTTGCGGACGCCAGTGTGAAGGCCTTACTCGAAAAGGCACTCTTCTCAGACCGCGGCATCGAGTCCGGCACATTTCTGTCCGCGCCGTCTGGACTGCTGTTCGACGGGCGTGACGCCGATGATGGCGACGATGCAGAGCGTAGTGACACCGCGCCGGGGCAAGGCATTGGGCCGTACACGCTTGATTCGCTACTCGGCGAAGGCGGCAGCGCGAGCGTGTGGCGAGCGCATCGCAGCGACGGCGGGTTGAAACGCAGCGTCGCGTTGAAGCTTCCGTACTTCGTGGGCAACACGCGCGGCTGGCATGACCGCGTGCTGCTGGAACGCGACATTCTCGCGAGTTTGCAGCACCCCAACATCGCGAGCATTTTCGACGCGGGCGTCGAGGCCAATGGTCGTCCGTGGCTCGCGCTCGAACTCATCGACGGCGAGCGCATCGACAC
>JAKPSO010000640.1 GCA_029571495.1 Pseudomonadota bacterium | reverse complement strand
TGCGCAGGTGTGGCTATCGTCCGGTTGCGCTTTCGCGTGGAGCGTGAAGACCTTGCGCGCTGCGCAGGGAGCGCACTTTCACACACAAGTGCTGGAAAGCGTGGAGCTGGCGAGCGCGCTCCAGTCGTTCGGCGGCAAGTGCTGGGCGACGTTGCCGCGTAACCACGCGGCGGTGCACGTGAGTTCGCTGTTCGACGCGAAGTTTGGCGCGGCCAATGTCGTCGTCCTATCGAATGAAGGCCATGGGCTTTCGCCCACTTTGCTTTCCGCAATCACGGACGGTGTTTCGATTCCGATGGCTGCCGGCGTGGAATCACTCAATGTCGCGATAGCCGGTGCGCTCGTGTTGTACGCGGTCGCAGCTCAACAACTTTAGAATAATATTGGCTGCATCGACCGTATTACGGCCGTTGCGACAAAAAGCCGGCTGAAGTCGATATTGTTACGAATGACGCGGTAACGACCGTCCGCTAGCCGCCGTAGCGAAAAAGCTGTTACCGAACCAACCCCACAGATCGCATCAGCGCTTCGATCCGCACGTGCTCAGCGGCCACGAATTTTTCGAACGCTTCGTCGACGATGAGTGACGGCGTCCACGCGTTTTTTTGCAGCGCATCGAGCCAAGACTTTTGTTTCGTCGCAGCCACGACTGCTCGCGTGATAGCGCGGCGCTGCGCCGGAGTAATGCCCGGTGCCGCGTACACGCCACGCCAGTTTTCGTGAACAACGTCTAAGCCAAATTCTTTCAGCGTCGGCGTGGGGTTGCCTGGTTGTCGTGCGGCGGCGGTGATGGCAAGTGGTCTCACTTTGCCAGATTGGATCAGCGGTGCGAGCTCGCCCCAGCCCGACGCACCGACGGTGACGTGCCCGCCGACGATGGCAGCGGAGGCTTCTCCGCCGCCCTGAAACGGAACGTAGTTGACCTTGCTCTGGTCCACCCCAAGGGCCCGCGCAATGTGCGCGATTGAGATTTGATCGATTGAGCCGCGCGACCCTCCGCCCCAAGTCACGGCAACAGGGTCTTTCTTGAACAAATCGATCAGGTCTTTCATCGTCTTGATCGGTGAGGCAGCGGGCACAACGAACACGTTGTATTCTTGGAAGAGGCACGCGATGGGCGTCGCATCTGAAAGCGCCGCCGGCGGCTTGTTCTGCAGGATCGCGCCGATCATCACGGCGCCCGTGGCGAGCAGCGCGTCGCCATTGCCACGTTGACTATTCACGAATTGCGCCAATGCGATCGTTCCGCCAGCGCCTGCCTTGTTTTCGTAGGTGATACTTTTAGCGACGCGAGCGTCGATCATTGCCTGGCCGAGTGCACGCGCGGCTTGCTCGTAGCCTCCGCCGGGATTGGTGCCGACCATGAATTGAACGTTCTCCAGTGCGCACGCAGGCGCGCAGAGCGCCATTGCGCCGACGGCAGCGACCAGAATGCGCGACGCGTTTCGGCGCGTCGCGCTGAGGAGAAGCCACAATTCTTCGCTAGCCAAGCGCGGTAACATCGCGGTCATTGAGGGGGAAGTCCTAGGGGAGGGGGCAAGGTGACCCGCGGCGCCATGACGTTGCGCACGAGGGCATCCTTGAAATAGTATGTCGATCAACTGTCGCTTGCCTGACCGGCTGACGCACTCCGACAGCGCTCGGTTCATTCGAATTATTTTTCAGAACACGCACGATGGCCACGCAGACGAATTCAGTCAACGCTCACAGCGATAAGCCGCGATTGCTCGTGGTCGAGGACGACCCAGCGCTCGCGCAAGCATTGGCGCTTGCGTTGTCGCGGCGCGGCTTCAACGTTGCGCAGGCGACCAATGGACGAACTGCCTTGGAGCGTGCAACGACCGAATCGTTTGCTGCGATCATTCTTGATCTAACGCTGCCGGAAATGGATGGCCTAGAGGTGCTGCGCGCGCTACGAGCGAAAGGATTCACCACGCCCGTGATTGTGCTTACCGCGCGCGGTACCGTCGGTGATCGAGTGCAAGGTTTGCGCCTCGGCGCGGACGACTATTTGCCGAAACCATTTGATCTTGACGAGCTCGAAGCGCGCGTGTTGGCGCTCCTGCGTCGTGGTGTCGGTAGCGTCGCTGGCACCACGCCGCAGCGACTCAACTTCGGCGCGTTGGTCCTCGATGAGGCGGCTGGCGTGTGCTACGCCAATGGCGAAGCGCTTGAGCTCTCGGCGCGCGAAATCACGATGCTCTCCGCCCTGATGGAGCGGCCCGCGCACGCCGTGACGCGCGAACGGCTATGGGAAATAGTCTTCTCGGATGGTCGAGATGCGCAGCCCGATGCGATTGAAGTGGTGGCCTATCGTTTGCGCAAGAAAATTTCGGGCTTAGGCATCGAGTTGGTCGCACTGCGTGGCGTCGGCTATCTCATTCGCGAGAAGCGGCCGGAATAGCGCGTGGAGCAGCTGTCGATCCGAAAGCGTCTTGCGGTGCTGATTCTCAGCGCGTTGGTCTGTTTTTTAGTGCTCGATACCACGGTCATTTATCAAAACACGCTGCAGTCGATAAACGTCGCCTACGACCGCACATTGCTCGCGTCGGCGCGCGCGATCGGCGACACGGTGAAGTACGAAAACGGCAAGCTTACGGCGTCGTTGCCGTACGCGACGCTCGAGGTCTTTGAGGCTGTGACGCGCGGTCGAATCGTGTATCGCGTTGGCGATTTCAACGGGGACTTCTTGTCGGGCTACCCCGACTTGCCCAAGCACAACGGCGTCTTCCCGAAACGCACGCCCTACGCGGCGCTTGCCGCGTTTTACGAGGAGCAGTTCGAGGGCGAGCCCGTGCGCGTGGCGGCGATGTTGCAGCCGGTCTATGACGGAAATGCGTACCGAATGGTGACGGTGCAGGTCGCGGAAACGCTTGAGCTCCGCCGTGCCTTGGCGCGCGAGGCGTTGATTTCAACGCTCGATCGTCAGGTCATTTTTTTGATGCTGCTTGGCGCGCTGATTTGGTGGTTAATCGGGCGCGGCTTGCGACCGGTGTCGGTGTTGCGGCGGGAGTTGTTGCAGCGTGGTCCGGACTCGTTGGCGCCGATCACCACACCCGCACCGCGCGAACTTGCGCCCATCGTCGAGGCGCTGAACGAGGTGATGGCGCGTCTCAAACGTGTACTCGACAATCGCCAACGTTTCGTGCGCGATGCGTCGCATCAGCTGCGTACGCCGCTTGCTGTGCTGAAGGCACAAGTGCAAAACGCGCAGCGCGGAGACCTTCCGCCGCAGGTTGCCTTTGCTGAACTGGCGCAGTCCGTTGACCGCGCCACGCGCGTAGCCAATCAGATGCTGGCGTTGGCGAAGGTGGCCCAGCTTGACGGAACTGTGGGCGAGGCGGAAGCACCGAAGACAGAGTTGGTTCGTCTTGCGCGTGACTTGGCGGTCGAGTGTTCACCGCTCCTTGCCGACAAGCGTCTGGATTTCGCTTTAGACGCGCCGGAAAACACGGACGTCATCGTGGGCGGGCACGACTGGATGGTTCGTGAGTTGTTCCGCAATCTGATCAGCAATGCCATCCGTCACACGCCTATCGACGGTTCGTTGGGCATCGACATCGTGCTCGATATGGAGGTTGTCCGGATGTCGGTTTGGGACACTGGGCCGGGCGTCGACAAAGAGCGTGAGGCGCGTCTATTCGAACCGTTTTCGTCGGGCGATCCCAACACCGGTAGCGGCTTGGGGCTCGTCATCTGCCGCGACATCTGTGTGGCCATTGGCGCAGGGCTAACCCTGCGCAATCGTGATCGAGCGAAAGCCGGTACGACGGGATTGCGTGCGACGGTGGAATTCACCTTGCAGGAGGCACGAGACCGCGGGAATCAGCAAAGTGCGCCGTTGACAAAAGAGCCATTGGCCGCTCGGCCAACGGTCGCGGTTGCGGAAGCGAGTGCGTAGCGCTACTCGCACGCATCGTCAGAATATGTGACGGTCAAGCTTTCGCTGCATCAGGATGGTCGTCGCGAGTTCTTCAATCGATTTCGTCGAGGTGTTCAACATTGGAACTTGCGCGTTTTCCATCATCCTTTCGGCGGCGGCGACTTCATAGCGACACTGCTTCGCACTTGAATACACCGAGTCAGGTTTGCGCTCGTTGCGAATGGCTTGCAACCGATCTGGCGCGATCGTCAGGCCGAACAGTTTGTCCCGATACTTGATGATCGAGTCAGGTAGCGCGCCGCGTTCAAAGTCGTCCGGCGTCAACGGAAAGTTGGCGCAACGAATACCGCATTGCAAGCCAAGGTAGAGCGATGTTGGCGTCTTGCCACAACGGGACACGCCTACTAGGATCACTTGTGCGCGATCTAGCTCCTTCGTGGTTTGGCCGTCGTCGTGCGCGAGCGTGAAGTTAATGGCGTCGATACGCGTGAAGTACTCGCCGGGATTGCGAAGGCCATGCGATCGTCCAGCGGCGTGCGAGCTCTTGGCGCTCAGTTCTATTTCGAGCGGCGCAATGAAAATCTGGAAGAAGTCGAGCACGCAGGCATCAGCGGAGCGCATGCGAGCGCTCAAGCGTTCGTTCACGATGGAGCTGATGACTATCGGGCGCTTTCCGTCATCGGCGCGACACTCGTTGATCTGTTTGACTACGCGATCGACAGCTTCTTCAGAGTCCACGAAGGGAATCGTGTTCTTTTTGAACTCGAAACCGTCGAATTGTGTGAGCAAAGAATTTCCGAGCGCCTCGGCGGTAATGCCGGTGCGGTCGGAGACAAAAAACACGGTGCGACGATTAGGCATATAAGCACTCCGCTTCCGGCCAATCGTGCCAGACAGGTTTGAGGTTGGGAGAAAGTCGCGGCAAGTCGCCGAACTTAACGCGGCTCTCCATCGGCGAATGAAAATCGCTGCCGATGGAGGCCAGTAAGTCGTAGCGCCGGGCGAGGGCAGCGTATTGCGCCCACTCTGGCGGATTGTGCGCAGCACAGACCACCTCAACGCCGTCGCCACCGGCCTCGGCGAAGCACTTGAGGAGCGTTGATGGGCCACCCAAAAACTGGGTTTCGTAGCGTGCGGGGTGCGCCAGAACAGCGCGGCCGCCGGCAGCGTGAATGGCATCGATGGCCGCTTGCATCGCGACCCACTGGTGCGCGACGTATCCGGGTTTTCCGGGTTTCATGAAGCGTGTGAAGACTTCGCCAACCGAACCACATACACCGCTGTCTACGAGGTGGCGCGCGAAGTGCGTGCGGGAGATGAGATCAGGATTGGGGGCGTAAGCCGATGCGCCGGCGAGCGCGCCGCGGATGCCGACCGCCTCAAACGCGTCATCCATGCGCTGTGCGCGATCGTCGCGAGCCTTTCGGGCACCGGCGAGGAGGGATGTCAGCACAGCGTTCTTGTCGTCCACTCGCAAACCGACGATGTGGATCGACATGTCCCGCCATTCGCTCGAGATCTCGACCCCCGCTACAAACGCCAAAGCCTGCTCGGCACAGTGCTTGCGTGCCTCGGGGATGCCCGACACTTCATCGTGGTCGGTCAGGGAAAGTAGTTCGACACCGCGAGACTTCGCCAACGTAACCAGATCGCCAACGCTAAGGGTGCCGTCCGAGTAACGCGAATGGCAGTGGAGATCTACAACACGATTCATTAGGAACATTATAGAAATGCATTGCCACCGCTTGCGCGACGCCCTGTCGCACTATACTTGCCAACAATATTATGCGTTTGTCATGATGTTGCGGGGTGCTGTTTTGGTGCGGCGCGACATTGTCAGCGGTTGTAGGGAGGCACGATAACTTTATGGGTCTTTTTCAAAAGATCGCGAACCCGCGCGAAATTCGCCAGAAACTCGGCCTAAATCAGGAAGAGTTTTGGCAGAAGATCGGGGTTACGCAAAGCGGTGGATCTCGATACGAAGCCGGGCGCGACATGCCGCGTCCGGTTACGGAATTGCTGCGCCTAGTGCATTTAGAGGGCGTTGACCTCAGTACGGTGCGCAAAGAAGACATCAAAATTATTGAGTTTTTGCGCAGCAACCATCCAGATTTGTACTCAAAACTCCGTGACGCGGTGGATGATGAAATCGCCGGCTCAGGCGGAGCCGGCATTTCGTAATTTTTTTGAGTTTGTGCGCCGCAACATCTGCGTAAGGTTCTTGGATAGAATCGTTGATTCATCCACTCGGAGGCTTTATGGTGCACAGCAAGACGCAGCTCAACCCACGATTGTTACGATGGCTGGACGAACTCCGCATGACGGATGTTCCGGACTTCGGTGGAAAGAATGCGTCTCTGGGTGAATTGCTGGGTAACCTCGCCGACAAAGGCGTACAGGTACCAGGCGGCGTTGCGACAAGTGCTGATGCTTTCCGAGATTTTCTAGCGCTGAACAAACTTACTGAACGCGTCGCTGAGCGGCTTGCCGGTCTCAACGTAGATGATGTGCATGCGCTGGCCCAAGCTGGCGCTGAAATTCGAGCCTGGATAGAGGCCGCGCCGTTGCCCGCCGAACTCGAAAAAGGCATCACCGACGCAGTTGCGCAGCTCGAAGCCAATGCGGGCGCACAAATAAGTTGGGCCGTCCGCTCGTCGGCCACGGCAGAAGATATGCCGGACGCAAGTTTTGCGGGGCAGCAAGAAACTTATCTCAATATCGTTGGTGTTCCGGCGATTCTTGATGCCGTTCGCCGTGTGTTCGCTAGCTTGTACAACGACCGCGCGATCGCGTATCGTGTACACACCGGTTACGGCGACATGCCGGTCGCGCTCTCCGCGGGCATTCAGCAGATGGTCCGTTCCGACACTGGTGCGGCCGGCGTCATGTTTACGCTCGATACCGAGTCCGGATTCCGCGACGCGGTGTTCGTCACGTCGAGCTATGGTCTTGGCGAGATGGTCGTTCAGGGGGCCGTGAATCCGGACGAGTTTTACGTGTTCAAGGCCGCGTTGCGCGCCAAGCGACCCGCCATCTTGCGGCGCACGCTGGGTAGCAAGATGCAAAAGATGATTTTTGGTAGTGAAGCCAAAGCCGGGAAATCGACGAGCATCGTTGACGTCGCAGTGGAAGATCGTTCACGTTTCTCGCTGACGGACGCCGAGGTCGAGTTGTTGTCGAGTTACGCCCTTACCATCGAAGAGCACTACGGTCGCCCCATGGACATCGAGTGGGGGAAAGACGGGACAACGGGAAAAATTTACATCCTGCAGGCCCGCCCTGAGACTGTGAAGTCGCGTGAAGAAGTGACGCGAACGCTGGTGCGCTACCGCATGAAGGAGACCGCTACGGTAATCGCTAGCGGCCGCGCGATTGGTCAGAAAATTGGGCAGGGCGCAGTGCGTGTTGTGCGCAATGCTGCTGAGATGGACATCGTCAAACCAGGCGACGTCCTCGTCGCGGATATGACGGACCCAGACTGGGAGCCTGTCATGAAGCGCGCGAGCGCGATCGTGACCAATCGCGGCGGACGCACCTGTCACGCGGCGATCATCGCCCGTGAACTCGGCATTCCAGCGGTCGTCGGATGCGGCGACGCGACCGACCAATTGTCCGAGGGCGACCTCGTGACGGTGAGCTGCGCTGAGGGCGACACTGGCAAAATTTACGCGGGGAAACTCGCGTTCGAACGCACGGAAGTCGCGCTCGACAACATGCCGGAAGCACCTATCAAGGTGACGCTCAACGTCGCCAATCCCGACCTCGCGTTCGAGTTTTCGCAAGTACCGAATCACGGCGTTGGCCTCGCTCGCCTCGAATTCATCATCAATCGCCAGATTGGGATCCACCCACGGGCGCTTCTTGAGTTTGAGACGCTTCCTGCTGAGTTGAAAGCCAAGGTTGCCGAGCGTATCCATGGTTACGCGTCGCCGCGTCAATTCTTCGTGCAACGTCTATCCGAAGGGATCGCCACCATAGCCGCCGCGTTCTATCCGCGTCCAGTGATCGTCCGCATGAGCGATTTCAAGTCGAACGAGTACGCGAACCTACTCTGCGGTGATCGCTACGAGCCGCATGAAGAGAATCCAATGATCGGGTTCCGCGGCGCATCACGATATGTGTCGCCTGAGTTCCGAGAGTGCTTTGCGCTGGAATGCGAGGCGCTGCGTTATGTGCGCGAAACGATGGGATTGTCCAACGTTGAAGTCATGATTCCGTTCGTACGTACGATTGGCGAGGCGAAAGCTGTTGTGCACGCGTTGGCACAGCAAGGTTTGGAGCGTGGCAAGCACGGCTTGCGTCTGATCATGATGTGCGAGGTCCCGTCAAATGCGATTCTTGCCGACGAATTCCTCGAGTTCTTTGACGGGTTCTCGATTGGCTCAAACGACTTGACGCAGCTCACGCTTGCCGTCGACCGAGACTCTGGTGGCCAAATCGCGTCGATCTTCGACGAGCGGGACGCGGCCGTGAAGAAGATGCTTGGCTTTGCGATTGACGCATGTCGTCGCCATGGCAAGTACGTCGGCATTTGTGGTCAGGGGCCGTCGGATCATCCGGACTTGGCGGCGTGGCTCGTGGACCGCGGCATCGAATCGTTGTCGCTAAATCCGGATGCTGCCATCGACACATGGTTGATGCTTGCGAAGCTGAAGGCCGCGAAGACGGCGTAAGTAGCTAACGCGCCGTGCGCTATCGGATCGCCTGCCGTTGGTGTCTTGCCGCCGTGACTTTGCTCGCGGCGGGTTTCGCTTGGAAAGCGCATGCTTCTGGATTTGTGTTGGCGCCTCTTGTCATCGCGGCGTTGGTCGTTCTTGTGACGTCGTTCGGGCGCGGCACTCAGTCCCATCGCATTGCTGAGATTTCTGCGTTGCTTAGCGAAGCGCGTCGCAGCGATGACGCGGTGGCACCCGTTGCGGCGCTGATCACGCCGTGGTTCATCGTGTTGCCCGAGAGCAGCACTCGGCGTTGGATCTTTGGGCGGCACGGTTTGCTCTTCCGCGACGAGGTTGATGCCGAGACGTGGAAGGCGCTGGTTACGCAACTCCGGTTGCAGCGTTTGGTGAAAACAAAGTAACGACAGTGACTAAAAGCCACTTGCCAACGCGATGCGTTTATGTCTATAATTTACATCTTGTTTGGGGGTATAGCTCAGCTGGGAGAGCGCTTGCATGGCATGCAAGAGGTCAGCGGTTCGATCCCGCTTATCTCCACCAAAACAATGCTGTTAGATCCTACGTCCCCATCGTCTAGAGGCCTAGGACACGACCCTTTCACGGTTGTAACAGGGGTTCGAATCCCCTTGGGGACGCCAAGTTTTGCTTGGCATCACGGTTCGAAATTGCGATGTAAGAAAGCCCTGCTCTGCGGGGCTTTTTCGTTTTTGGGGACTGAATTCGTTTGTTCGTTCAGAAGGATTTCTGGAGCGTTGCATCACGTCAAATGAACGCGCATCAACGGCGTGCACTGAGGGATAATTGCCACTCGCAACGTGGAGGAGTATCGGCTTAATGTCTCGCACCTGTTTCGCGCGCCGAGTTGTTTGGCTGCTTTCTGCTTTCTTAGCAACCCCCATTTGTTTGGGACAGGCCAACAGCGCGCAGATGTCTGCGCGGGACGTGGATTCCAATTGCGCGCTTTCTCAATTACCTGCCATCGATCGCGCATCGATCAGTTGGACCGGTGGCTGTATCACGGGCCAGGCGTCGGGTGTCGGCGACGTCTATGCGTTCAGCGACGGCAAGCTCCAGTACATCCTTCGCGGCACTTTTGAAGCTGGGCGGCTCGCTCGCAGTGAGCAGTTTCGCAATTGCGCTTCTGATTCGTGCGCTGACGACGTGCCACCGAAGCTCCTGCGTCGGCACCAAGATCTCGCGAAACTCGCTTCCGACAAGCCACAAGCGGTCACGCCGGTGGCCCCACCTATTGTCCCTGCGTCTTCCTCCACGCCAAATCAAAATGTTCAATCGGAAGTCCGCGCGGCCGACGGCGTTTATAGAGGCAAGGTGATCGTTGACGCGAAGACCGGCGCCATCAGCGGCGACGTAAACGTCGAATACTTGGATGGGCGCCGCTTTGACGGCACGCTTAAGGACGGCGTGAAGATTGGCATTGGCACGCATGTGTGGGCCGATGGGCAAAAGTACGTAGGTGAATGGCGAAATGATATTCAGCACGGCAAGGGCGCCTTCACGTTCGCCAACGGTGATGTTTACGAGGGTGACTTCGTGGAAGGTCAGCGCACGGGACAAGGCTCGCTAAAGCAAAAATCCGGCAGCTCGTATGTCGGCCAATGGTTGCGCGGCGCGCGTGACGGTCAAGGTGTCGAGGAATGGGCTAACGGTCAGCGCTACGAGGGAAACTGGCGCAACAATCGAAAAGACGGCCAAGGCAGCATGCGATTTGCTGACGGGGGCACCTACGATGGGCAGTGGCGCGATGACGTCGCTGACGGCCAAGGCGACATTATTTTTCCTTCGGGCGACACCTACACGGGCCAGGTGAGTAACGGCGTGCCGCAGGGCAAGGGATTGTTTATTTGGGGTTCTGGTGATCGCTTCGAGGGCGAATTCGAGGGCGGCAAGCCGACTTCGCGTGGAACGATGACCTTTCTTGCAGAGTCCGCCGCAGCCAGTCTTTCATCCCGCGAGCCGACGCCAGGACCGGCGCCAACTCCGCCTCAACCGAGCGCAACAGGCGCCACAGAGCCTCCGTCAAGAGCAACCCTCTGCGCTACGTCCTTCAACGCCGCGCGAACCATTGCCGCCGTTCGCCGCTTCTTGGACTCGTTCCCCGACGACGAGTGTGGCCGGCACGCGCTAGCTCGCCAAAAGATCGCTGCCTGGGAAGAGCAGGCTCGCGCAGCGAGTCGTGCGCTAGAAGAGCGTCAAGCGACGGCGAAGGCGTTTATTGGCGCTCCTGTCGCATTTAAGCAGGAGTTTCCGTTTTGCGTAGTGGGAGCGGCTAATTCGGCGTCCTGCCAGCGGGTGACCTATGTTTTTGACGTCAGAGCGAAAGTACGGGACATTGATTTGCAGCGACGCGTGGTGTCGGTACAAATTACCGACGCAACCTCGCTTGGGAACGACAAAGGCGCGCCGGCAGCGCTCTTTAACGAGGGACGCGCGGCTGCGACTTCTGCATACAAAACGCGCAAC
>JAKPSO010000624.1 GCA_029571495.1 Pseudomonadota bacterium | reverse complement strand
CCCACAGTCACCGCGCCGACGCAATGGAGCGCAGCGCTTCCGCACGACGGCGACGTCAAACAGCTCGCGCAGTGGTGGGCGGCATGGAACGACGCCTCGCTCACTGCGCTCATCAACGCCGCACAAGCAAACAACCCGACGCTTGAACAAGCGGCTGCGCGCATCAAGCAAGCGCGCGCAACGCAAGGCATCGTCGGGGCGGGCGTGATGCCGAACGTGTCGGGTGGAGTCAACGCGCAGCGCGGCAATAGCCAAAACGGACTTGGCGTTGCGACCGCGTTCGGCGCGTCGCTGCAGGCCGCGTGGGAGCTTGACTTGTTCGGCGCGAACCGCCGTGGACGCGAAGCGGCTGACGCGCGACTCACTGCGCGCACTCTTGATTGGCACCAAGCGCGGGTGTCGCTCGCGGCGGACGTCGCGACGGTCTACGTGAACTTGCGAATCAGCGAAGCGCTCGCCACGGGATACGAGCGCGACGCTGCGAGCCGCAGCGAAACCGCACGGCTGACCGATCTGAAAACAAACGCTGGCTTCGAAGCGCCGGCCAACGCCGCGCTCGCGCGTGCTGGCGCAGCCGAAGCGCATTCGCGCGCCATTGCGCAACGCGCCGATGTGGACTTGTCCGTGAAAGCGCTCGTGGCGTTGACGGGCTTGAGCGAAGACGCTGTGCGCGACGCGCTGTTAACGCGCAAAGGCACGATTCCAGTCTCGCCCGCGATCTCTGTGGAGCGAGTGCCAGCTGCAGCACTAGTGCAACGGCCAGATCTCGCCGCCGTCGAGCGCGAATTAGCCGCGCTGACGGCTGATATTGGCGCAGCCGAGGCGGATCGCTATCCGCGCATCTCGTTGACAGGCTCCGTGGGCTACAGCCTCGGCCGTGCGATGGGCGTGTCGACCGACGGCGCGACGTGGGGCTTCGGGCCATCGATCACCCTGCCGATTTTTGACGCGGGCCGTCGTGCGGCAAATGTCGAATTGTTCAAGGCGCGTTACGACGAAGCGCTCGCGGGCTACAAAGCGACTGCGACGCGCGCCGTGCGCGAAGTCGAAGAAGCGCTCACGCAATTGGGCGCCGCGCGGCAACGTAGGCCCGACGCCGCAGCCTCCGTCGCGGGCTACCAAGCGTTCGAAAAGGCCGCGCAGTCGCGCCTCTCGGCCGGTGCGGGCAGTGTGCTGGAGCTTGAAGACGCTCGGCGCGCAGTGCTCGCTGCGCAGGTAGGGCTCTTGGCTCTGGAGCGTGAGCAACTCATCGCGAGCATCTCGCTCTATCGCGCGGTCGGCGGTGGATTCGCCACGACCGATCTTGCTAGCGCGCCCGCACGTTGAACAGAATTGAAATTGAAGTAAACACCATGAAGCACCTCTCTCGCACTCCGTTATTCCTTGCGATTTCCGCCGTCATCCTTTCCGGCGTTTTCGTCGTCAATCAAGTCAGCGCTGCGGATGACAAGAAGGCCGCCGCGGCGGTCGTCAAGCCTGCGCTCACCGTCACCACGGTGCGGGCGACGCAATCAGATTGGCCGCTGAAACTTGCCGCCAACGGCAATATCGCCGCGTGGCAAGAAGCGATCGTCGGCGCCGAATCGAACGGCTTACGGTTGAACGATGTACGTGTGAACGTCGGCGACGCGGTCAAACGCGGACAGGTGCTGGCGACGTTTGCGCCCGAGAGTATTCAGGGCGATCTCGCGCAACAAGACGCCAGTGTGGCTGAGGCCGAAGCAGCGCTCGCGGAGGCGGAAGCCAACGCGGCACGAGCGCGCACCTTGCAAGAGACCGGCGCGATGTCGGCGCAGCAAATCAACCAATACGTCACCGCTGCGAAGACTGCACAGGCTCGCCTGACGGCCGCGAAGGCGGTGCGTGAGAACGGTCGCATTCGCTTGGGTTACACGCGTGTGGTCGCTCCTGAC
>JAKPSO010000839.1 GCA_029571495.1 Pseudomonadota bacterium | reverse complement strand
CAGCGGATAGTCCGGATTGAACGTCGTCACCACGATCTCACCAACTTCGCCCTCGGGCACCGGGTCGCCCGTGCCGGGACGCACGATCTCGACGATCAAATCTTCGTCGATCACCATGCCCGACGCTGCGCCGTTCGCGTCCGGCGCTTCGTACGCCACGAGCCCCAAGTCCGCCGTCGCGTAGGTTTGCGTGCCGATGATGCCGCGCCCTTTGAGCATTTCGCGAAGCTGCGGCGGGAAGTATTCGCCCGACACCGACGCGCGCTTCAGGCTCGTGATCGGCGTGCCAAGTTCGTCCGCTTTTTCCAGCAAGATGCGCAGGAACGATGGCGTGCCGGTGTACGCGGTCGGCTGCAAATCGAGCATCGCCGCGATCTGTTGCTCCGTGTTGCCGACACCCGCGGGAAACACCGTGCAACCCAGCGCCACCGCGCCCGCATCCATGATCCACCCGCCGGGCGTCATGTGATAACTAAACGTGTTGTGCACCAAATCGCCGGCACGAAAACCCGCCGCATACAGCCCGCGTGCCGTGCGCGTATACGCTGCCGCGCCGTGGCCCTCGGGTTCGTAAATCGGGCCGGGCGACGCGAACACGCGCGCCGCCTTGTTTGCATGCGCGCCCCAGCCCATCGCCGCGAAACCACCGAACGGGTCGCCCTTCGCGGCGCGCGAGGCTTGTTGTTGCTCCAACAATTCGCTCTTACGAATCACCGGCAATTTCGCCAACGCCGCACGAGAGGTCACGCTTGAGGGGTCAATGTGTGCCAACGATTTAGCAAACGCAGCGGTCGAACTTTTCGCATGCGCAATCTGCATACCAAGGCGAGCAAAAAGCTCCGCTTCACGATCAGCAGGAGAACGAGTTTCACGGGCGTCGGGGAAGGTTGGCATGGCTTTCTTGCGTTGGGTTTGGATAGGGAGGATGTTACTAGTGTGCTGGTCGAATCTGCGCGCGCTGGGCACGGAGCTCGGGCTGTTTGCTGTGCGCTGACTGTTTCGAAGCAAATCGCGAAAAACGCGTAGCCCACGAAGACTTTCTTGTCGTCGTTGCTGGGCTATCGGTGGCGATACGCACAGAAGTAGCGTTTTGTTGGTCAAATACGAAGCTATGAACGACTGTACTAAATCCCCAGCACGAACCGTTGGCGCTAGTGCACAAGAGTTTTCTACGCAAGGATTTCACTGCTTGCGGACGAAACTCGCGGCGAACGAATGCGAGGCAGTTTTGCGGGAGGTTCATGGAATGACGACGGATGCGGCTGGCACCAGAAAGCTCATGCGAATGGTCTGGTGTCGGCGCCTAGTTGCGGACCTCCGCCAGAACGCCGAGATAGATGCCATCATCCCCCCCGACTACGTCGCTGTCCAATGCAGCTACTTTGAGAAATCGCAGGACCGCAACTGGCTGGTGCCGATTCACCAAGACTTGAGCATTCCGGTCGCCGCGCGAGTCGAGCACGCGGAGCTTTCCGGATGGTCCGAAAAGGAAGGCGAGCTATTTGTTCAACCACCCGTATCGGTGTTGGAACGTATGGTTGCGCTGCGACTCCATATTGATCCGTGTGGGATGGAAGACGGCGCGTTAAGCGTTGTGCCGGGATCGCATGCGTTGGGGCGTTTGTCGACCGAAGCGGCCATCGCGCTACGGTCGGAGCGCGGCGCGGTCGTCTGCCCTGTATCGCAGGGCGGCGTGTTCGCAATGCGGCCGCTGCTACTCCATGCGTCTTCACGTGCGACGGGCAACAGTGGGCGGCGCGTCCTGCATTTCTTGTTTGGCCCACCGCAATTGCCGTTCGGATTGCGGTGGAGCTTTAGCGGATAACCACGCGAGCGAGCGCCGTCCCTCTATGTCAAACTAAACCTGAGTTCACCCAATTTTTCGATCTTGGTCGTGAGCTTGTCGCCTGCCTTTAGCCACACTTGCTTCTCTTTCGGATAACCAGCGATGACGCCTTCAGGGGTGCCGGTATAGATCACGTCGCCGGGTTCTAGCGTCATGAGTTTCGATGTGTAGGCGATGATTTGTGCGCAGTTGAAGACCATGTCGGAGGTGTTCGACGACTGCCGCACTTCGCCGTTGACCGTCCCCTCGATCTGCAAGTTGTTCGGATCGATTTGATCGGCAGTGACGACGTACGGCCCCATCAGGCCCGAGCCATCGAACGTCTTGCCGATCATCCATTGGCTGCTGCGGCTTTGTAAGTCGCGCGCCGTGAAGTCGTTGCCTGTGGCGTAGCCGAAAACGTACGAAAGTGCGTCGGCTTCACTTACGTCCTTTGCGCGGCGTCCCATGACGATGATCAATTCCGCTTCATAGTCGTACGAGGTCGCCGGGGTGGCCGACAAGCGCACGGTGCCGTTGTGTCCGTTCAGCGAATTGTTGAATTTGTTGAACAGAATCGGCAGCTTCGGAATGGGGTTGTTCGTTTCCTTCGCGTGGCGCGCATAGTTGAGGCCGACGCAAAGAATCTTCTGCGGATTGGTGACGCAGGGGCCGAACTCGATCTTTTGTTCATCGACGAACAGCGCTTTCACAATGGGCGTGGAAGTAGCCTTGGCGACAAGCGCAGTGAGGCCGCGATCACCACCTGTGATCAGCGCGTCCATCGTCGTTGGCACGGCTCGCTTGAAATGTTTTGCAGCGCGCGCGACATCGAGAATGCCCGTTGGCGTTCTGACACCCAGCGAGTAGCTACCCCCACTTTTCATGGTGAGCAGCGTCATGCCGCGCGTCATGATCGGGTTGCCATCTGCGGGCACGGGGCTCGCGGCGAAGCCCGCCGATTGTCCGTGCGCCGCGTCTGGGGCGAGCGCGCCTGCGCCAGCGGCGGCGGCAAGTGTGCCGAGCACGCCGGTTTTCTTGAAAAATCCTCTGCGGTCGTTGTTCATGTGCTCTCCTTTGCGTTTGGTGGTGTGCTGCGCAGGTCTGTCCCCGTCGTTAAGATCGCAGCGTTTTTTCGGTATCGTGTGGACGCCCACTGTGGCCCATAGTAATGAGTCGAATCGCCGTTCTTGACGCAGTTGCTCAGTTTTGACGCGGTCGCAACCGAGGCGGCGACGTGTGGTTTGACGGAGCGCAAATCTTCCCGACAAAGCGTGCACGCGCGGTCGTCCGCGGCGCACAATACAGCCTTGAATTTGTGCTCGTGAAAATCGCTTGACATCACTTCTTGGCCCCTTGCGGCTTCCGTTTTTGATGCTGGCGCCGGCGTGCGTTGCGGTGGGCGTCGGTACTGCGTACTGGCAAACCGGGCAACTCGATCCGTGGCTTGCGTTCATCGTGCTCGTTGGCGCGGTGGCGAGTCACGCCAGCGTGAACGCGTTTAACGAATACTTCGATTTCAAAAGCGGACTTGACGCAATGACCAAGCGCACGCCATTCAGCGGCGGCAGCGGGACGCTACCCGGACAGCCGTCTTTGGCGCGGGCGACGCTTTGGATGGCGAGCGCCGCGCTGATCCTCGCGGCCGTCATTGGGTTGTACATCATCGAATTGCGTGGTTGGGGCTTGCTGCCACTTGGCCTCTTGGGCGCAATCCTCGTGGTGACGTACACGCCATGGTGGGCACACAATGCGCTCATGTGTCTCATCGCGCCGGGACTCGGCATCGGCGTGCTGATGGTGATGGGCACGCACTTTGCGCTGACCGGTGGCTACTCCATGCCGGCCTTCGTTGCGTCGCTGTGCCCCGCCTTTCTCGTGAGCGATTTGTTGCTGTTAAATCAGTTTCCGGACGTTGAGGCGGATCGCACCGTCGGGCGAAAAAACTATCCGATAACGCACGGCCGCCCCGCAGCAGCGACGCTGTACGGCGCGTTGCTCGCGCTCGCGTACGTGTCGTTGATCGCGGGCGTCGTGTTGTCGTTACTGCCAAAGATCAGCCTTCTCGCGCTGCTCACATCTCCGCTTGCATTCGCCGCATGGCGCGGGGCACGCGATCATGCCGACGATGTGCCCGCGTTGCTGCCCGCGATGCGGCTCAATGTGATTGTGAACTTGTTGACCCCAGTGCTGCTTGCCGTGGGGCTAGTCATTTCGACGCGTCTGTAGCAAACATCCGTCGCTGGCGTCGGTTTCATTCGTGTGAGTCGATAGCGGCTATCTCGTCGTGATTTGTACGAATGGACGATTCGCGAAACATTTTGCGCATTTTGCTTTGCCTGTTTTGTCTTTCAGCGCGTAAATGCGGGTATGGACACAGGCAATCACACATCAGAGGCGCTGCGAAGGGCGCATACTGCGGCGCGTGAACGTCCCGGCCGTGCGCTGTCAGCAGTCCTTGCGGCAGTGGCGACGGTGGCTAAATCGGGGAGCGCAGATGAATTTCGCGACGCGGAGCAACTGTTAGACACAGAGCTCATTGTGTCCGGCCGTTACACGCTTGCGATCGCTCCGCTGCTGGAGGCGCTCGAAGTCGCCGAGGCGCGCGATGAACGCTGGATCATCGGTTGTTTAGAGAGACGACTGGCGTGGGTGTATGACTTCGCGGGGGATGACGTCGCCGCGCTAGAGATGATTGAGCGAGCAAAGCACAGTTTCGCCATGCTCGGTGATCATGCAGGCCTCGCGCGCTGTCTGAATAATTTGGGCGTCATATGGACTCGGCGACGCGATTTGGTGGGCGCCACGAACGTATTAACAGAGGCTCTAGCGTTAGTCGACACGCAACGGAACCCGCTGGAGCAAGCGCGTGTACGCGTGAACTTTGGGCACGTTTGCCAACTAGCCGGCGACCTCAAGCGCGGTCGTCAGTTGCTTGAAGAAGCGATCGCCTTCGCGCAATCGGTGCGGCACCGCGCCGCCGGCGCGGCACTGCTGAATTTGGCGCGCATCGACCTCGCTGAAGGCAATGCTAGACAAGCCACGGACACCTTAGCGCGCGCCCAACCGATCATTGATGCGGGCGATCACTTTGGCCAAATAGAAGTGTGGTTACTGCGTGGACAGATTGCGACGCTGGAAGGACGCTATCCCGACGCTCACGGTTGTTATTCGGAAGCACTTCGGATGGCAGAGGCCGCGGGCGCACGACGAGAGCAAAAGGAACTGTTGAGTGCGATGAGCGACATGCACGCCGCGGCTGGAGACTACCGCGCTGCCCATGAGGAGCTGACTCGCGCCAACGCGCTCGAGGAACAACTGCGACGGGAGCAGGCGGTGCTACTGGCCACCACGGCTGCGGCTCGTCTTGCGGCGGAGCGGGCTCGACGGGAAGCCGCGCAGGCGAGGTCAGCTGCCGAGGCGATGAAAGAAGTAGCCTCGCGCCTGCGCCAGACTCAATCTGAGTTGCGCGGCGCAAGCCTCGAAAACGAGCGTTTGGTGATGGTGCTTGATCACGTGCGACGTGACGACGCGACGACTGGCCTGCTCAATCGCAAGACATTCTTCGAAATTCTTGGCGTCGAAGTGGATCGCGCTGAACGCTTTCAGCGGCCTCTCGTCTTGGTGCTTGTTGAGGTCGACGAGTTTGTCGCGAACACCGCGCCCACCTGCGAACGCACGCGCAGTGAACTCCTCGTGGCGCTGGGTACCGTTATGCGCGAGGATCGCGCGAGCTACGAACACGCGGCGCGCATTGGCGATTACGAATTTGCGCTTCTAATGCCCGAGTCATCCCTGGAGAACGCGATCGAAGTGTGCGCCCTGCTGCGTGCAAGTATGGCGGAATTTGAGCGACGAACAGCGACCGTGCCACCGCACACTGTTTCTACGATCAGCGTCGGTATCGGCTCGAAGCGTTCCGGCGACGATGCCGGCGAATTCTTCGCGCGCGCGGAAGCGCAGCTTCGCCAAGCCAAGCTCCTCGGTGGTGATCGAGTGGAATGGCGGGCGTAGACCAAGCTGCATGAGATTCACAGCCGCCCGCGCACGCACCGCGTTGGAGATTCGCTTCGCGTTCTGACAATGTGCTACTGAAGCTCGAGCGTTTTTAGCTCTTGACCTGTTTCGAGAGCGGCTCGATCTTCAGCGGCACATTGAATTGCTGGCGTTTCGTTCGATGAGGGTTACGGCAAATTCAAACGCACGGCGTAGTGTTTGCTGACCCTATCGAACGGCTTTCGCGTACCCGGATAACGTCCTAAGACCGGCGCTCGCGTCTAACGACAAACGACGCCAAACCTGTGCACGCAACCAACACCAGCAATAGCCCGCGACCGATGTCGCCCAGAGTGGGTACTGCTACTACTGTCGGCGTGGCGATGAGGTCGAATTGGGCTGAGACCGAGGCGGCGGTTGCGAGTGTGACGAGACATGGGCCCGTACCGCTGCATCCGCCACCAATCCAGCCTCCGAATCTGGATCCAGGTGACGGATTCGCGGTGAGCGTCACTGGCGTGCCAGCCGTAAATGCTGACGTGCAGGTTACGCTGCAATTAATTCCGGCTGGCGAGCTTGTCACTGTGCCTGCGCCACTACCGATGCGCGAGACCGTCAACATCGGCTTGGCGGTGTTGGTGAAAATACACGTAATCGTTCGCGCAGCTTGCACACCGCTGAGAGGGGCGGACATCGTGACACTGTTGACGCCATCTGTCACGGCGTACCAACGGTTATTGAAGGCATCAAGGCAGGTAAACGATGTCGTGTAGTTGGTGAGCAGTTCACCCGCAGCAGCGGTTTGCGTCACAGTGAACGTACCGCCTTCATCAACGGTCACCGCCCCCGTGCTGCCGTTGTTGCCAACCGGTCCTGTGGGGTTGCTACCGCCGGTTGCATTGGCGCCCGCCACGGAGAGCACGAAGAGGCCGCTGCCGGGCGGCGTGCCGACGATCACCGTCTTCACGGTGATCGTGGGACGGGTGGGCATTTCGACTGCGCCCATGTCTACGGCAGCGCCGTTAACGCGTGGGTAGTTAAATGCGCGCTGATCGGTCGTGAATCCGAGTGGGTTGCTGCCAACGTTGAGCGCCGGACTGTTGGCGAGCAGCGCGTGGGTCTGCGTCAGGCCACCGTTGCTCGTGAGCGGTCCAAGCAGCGGGTCGACGCTGAACAGATTGGCCGAGTCGGTACCGGTGATCGCTCCGGGCT
>JAKPSO010000573.1 GCA_029571495.1 Pseudomonadota bacterium | reverse complement strand
AGCGCATCGCCGAAGTCGAGGGCGGGCAGCGCCAATGCGCCGCGCTAGCAGCGGCGACAAACGTCGAGTCGGCAGCATCAATGGCGCGGTTTTTGGCGACGGTGCGCGAGAACAAGATGGAAAAGCGCCTCGACGAAATGGTCGCTGCCTACCGTGCAGGCGACGCGACGACGATGGCGTGTGTGATCAACGAAGAATTCGGAAACACACCCGAAGGCCAATCGGCGCGCAAACGCGTATTCGACGATCGCCATCCTGCGATGGCGGACGCGGTTGACAGCTACTTTAAGCAAGCAGACAAACACTTTGTCGTGATCGGCGTCGGCCACATGGTCGGTGACAACAATCTGCTAGAAGCGCTCGCGAAGAAGGGCGTTGCGGTCAAGCGCGTCGTTGAGTAGCGGCCGCGCCGCGCACTTGACTATTGTCACGGCGCGAGGAGCAGGCTTGGGCTAGAGTGAAGCTAGGGCGAACTCAGATGAGGGTTTGAAATCGCTCGTATTCCAACAAAGGCCCACTGCATGCAACGCGACGCGACCCATGAACGAATCGTTCAAAACCCGGACGAGTTAGAAGCATTGCTGGATGCGCACGCCGCTTCCAGTTCATCTTACGGCCAGTTGCTGAAGTCTGCGGACCCACCGACGAAAGAAGACTTTGAGCGTGCGCGGCTATTGGTGGCGACCGCTCCGGCGGACACCTTGCCGGAAACATTGTCCGTCGCGCGGCACACGCTGCATGCTGTGCGCGACATTCCAAAGGTCGACCTCACGCATTTTCAAAGTACGCCCGCCATCGCCAATTTGCTAGCGGCGCCAGTCGTTGAGCGCTACCGTGTAGTGCCAATCATGCTTTGGCGAGATGCTGTGGTGCTGGCCATCGCCGATCTACTCGAAGGGGATGCGTTTGGGGTGCTGCGCTTTGCGCTACAGCGGCATTTCGTGCTGGTACGCGCGAACAGCGTGCAGATTGACGAAACGATCAATCGTCTCTATCGCTCGGCGCAAGAAGCGGAAGAACTACGCACGTTAACGGAACTCGCACTCGAACAAGAACGCCACGCACAAGACGACGATCAGCGTATCTGGCGTGACGCGGAGCACGTCGCTAAGCGCGCACCGATTGTGAATTTGGTCGATGCGTTGCTCGACGACGCCGTGCGCATGCGCGCTTCCGACCTGCATTTGCGGCCCGGCAAAGACGAATTTGAAGTGCTATTTCGCATAGACGGTACGCTGGTGCCGATGCGCAGCTTGCGCGCCGCGCTGCTGCCGGCGGTCGTGAGTCGGATCAAGATCTTGTCATCGCTCGACATCACCGAGCGGCGCTTGCCCCAGGACGGACGCATTCGTTTGGAGATCGCGGAAAAGGTCGTCGATCTGCGGGTGTCGATCATTCCAGTGCAACACGGCGAGAGCGTAGTTATTCGCGTGCTCGACAAAGGCGCGGGCCTGCGCTCGATCGACGACATCGGATTCAAGGCCTCCGACAAAGCGCGCTTTCTTGATTTGATTCGGCGCAGCTACGGCATTGTCCTCGTCACCGGCCCCACGGGTTCGGGAAAAACGACGACGCTCTACGCCGCGCTGCAGGCCGTGAAAAAGGAAAACGTCAACATCGTCACGGTTGAAGACCCGATTGAGTATGAGTTAACCAACACGCGCCAAATTCAATTGC
>JAKPSO010000568.1 GCA_029571495.1 Pseudomonadota bacterium | reverse complement strand
CGCGCATCGCTTCGTCGATGACCGCGCGCTCGCTTTAGCGGCTTAGTCGAGCGCGGGACGGGCCGAGTCCGCCCTTTGTATCTGCGCGCGCACATGCGCCACCAAGCCCTCGCTCGCGGCCTCAACCATGTCCAACACTCGCTCAAAATCCGCCGCTTCGCCGTAGTACGGATCGGGCACCTCTAGCGCGCGTCGTGCGCTGTGATAAGCACTGAACTCCATCATGCGTCGCAGTTTCGACCGCGCGTCCTCCGGAAGCCGCGCACGCACGGTTGCGAAATTTGCCTCGTCCATCACGACCATTAGGTCGAAGCGCTCGAAATCCTCCGCGCGCAACACGCGTGCGCGCAAATCCGAAATGTCATAGCCGCGCGCTTTCGCGTGGCGCTGGCTGCGCGCGTCCGGCGCTTCACCGGGGTGATAGTTGTGTGTGCCCGCCGAGTCAATCGACACTCGGTCAGCAAGCCCCGCCAGTCGAACCTTCTCGCGAAACACACCCTCCGCCGTTGGACTACGGCAGATGTTTCCCATGCAAATGAAGAGAACGCGGGTGTTGCAAGTCATCAACAAAGTGTAGGGTGAAATGACCACACCACCATAAAACACAACACGCAAGAATTTGCTTAGGAGAAAATGCGCACAGCAAACCCGCCCCGCTCACTCACAGATCGATCATGCACAAACACATACACGCCCCGCGCAAACTGATTACCAGCATGGCGCTTGCCGCTGCATTAGCGGCGCCGATCCTCGCAGGCGCGCAAGGCCTGCCACAACCGACGATTCAGATCACGGCCTTCAACGGCGTACCATCAGGAGGCTGCACGGCCCCGCGTGCATCCGTAACCGTCTTTGCGAATGGCACTGCTGCTAATTCAGACAACTTCGTGATGCTCGTCAACGGCACGCTAAGTTACACATGGACCGGCGAAACGATGGGTTGGTCACCTGCCCCACCCGGCGGACCACATGGTTACGGCATCAACGGCCTTTCTGGCTCATTCGCTGCCAACAGCATCATCACCGGTCGCATCATCACTTACGCCGGCACCAACGCAACGGCTCCGAACCCCACCACTGGCCAAATCCCAGTTTACGAATCGGAAATCAGCTGGGATTGCACCACTGGTGCACAAGTCGGATCGATCGTGAACCGCGACCTGCGCGCTGCTGTTGGCGTTCCGGTGAACACCCCGTTTGCTTTGCTCGCAGCCGCGCTCGCGCTGGTCGTCGGTGGCTTCGCAGCGCTACGTCGTCGCAACGCCTAATCTCACGTGAGATTGCCGTAACGCCTTCCGTAAGGCGTTACGGCTAGTCCTTCTGCCGCTCCGCGTAGATTGGGTCCGTCTCAGGGCATGACCCGCCGATGACGACGCCCGAGCACATCACCCATGCCCGGCCATGTGCGATCGTTCACGCGCTGCGGATAGCCGGGATCAACGCGATCGTTCTGGATGTTGTAGCGCAGATATTCGCCGTTGGCGGTGAAGAAGTACACCGCGTTGTCGTTCCAGCGCAACATGCTCGTCAGTGATCCGACGTAAGGCCCGAGTCCCGGCCACGTCTTGTCGTTCACCGGCTTCGGGTAGCCCTCGTCGACACGATTGGCAACCATGTCGAAGCGCACGTACGTGCCGTTGCTTAGAAAGAACTGCACCTTGTCCCCGGGCCAATTCAGCGCGTCCGTCACCATCGCACCATAGCGACCCATGCCCGGCCAGTTGGCGTCGTTGATCACCTTCGGATAACCGGGGTCCACGCGCGTGTCACGCGTGTCGTAGCGCAGATAACG
>JAKPSO010000563.1 GCA_029571495.1 Pseudomonadota bacterium | reverse complement strand
GCGCACACTCGCGGAGCAGGGGATTGGACTCGTCTACGGTGGTGGCGGCGTTGGGCTCATGGGCGTGGTGGCCGACGCCGCGCTCGCGGCGGGCGGCGAGGTCATCGGTATCATTCCCGAGGCGCTGAAAGCGCTGGAGGTCGAACACAAGAACTTGTCTTCGATGCACGTCGTGCCCGACATGCACAGCCGCAAAGCCATGATGCTCGGCCTTTCCGACGCTGTGATCGCGATGCCGGGTGGCTTCGGTACCCTGGACGAACTCTTCGAAGCGCTCACTTGGAGCCAGCTCGACTACCACCGCAAGCTCTGCGGCGTACTGAATGTCGCGGGGTATTACGACCACCTGCTCGCGTGGGTCAAGCACTCCGTGGACTCTGGCCTCGTGAAGGCCGTGAACATGGAGCTCATCGTTGCTGCGGACAATATCGCGGACGTATTGCACGGATTGCGTACGAAGGACTTTCCCCTCGCGCAGAAGTGGATGGGGCGGTAGCTCTCCAACGAACTTGCGCATCTGACGTCAGAGTTTTTGACACAGATTGCACAGATTTTTTTAGAACAAAGCCCGAAGTGCCGACTAAAAATCTGCGGTAATCTGCGTCAAATCAGCGTAATCTGCGTCAAAAGAATCCGTGTTCATCGGTGTAAATCTGTGGCAGAAACGAATGGGTAAGCCACGCCATGCCAAAATGTCGGCATGCAACTTAACGTCGCAACTACCCTCACTTGGATTCGCATCGCGCTGATCCCGGCGTTTGTGGGCGTGTATTACCTGCCGCACGACTGGCTCACGCCCACGCAACAGAACTGGACGGGCGCGCTGATCTTTACGTTCGCCGCGATCACCGATTGGGCCGATGGCTTCGCGGCGCGACGTCTCGGCCAAACCTCCGCGTTCGGTGCGTTCCTTGACCCGGTCGCCGACAAACTGATGGTTGCGGCGGCGCTCTTACTCCTCGTACAAATGGACCGCGCCGACGCGATCCTTGCGTTCATCATCGTTGGCCGCGAGATCGCAATTTCAGCGCTGCGTGAGTGGATGGCGAAGATTGGCCAATCCAAAAGCGTTGCGGTCAACACCCTAGGCAAATTCAAAACAACAGCACAGCTCACCGCGCTCATCGCGCTCCTGCTCTACGAACCGTTCTTCCCTGGCATCCCGACGCCGCTTCTGGGCAAATGGGCGCTCGTGATTGCCGCTGCACTGACGCTGTGGTCGATGTTTTATTACCTCAAGTTCGCGTGGCCGCATCTCAGTAAGCCACAGAAGTTTCTCGAATAACGCCGCGATCACGCCGTTCGCCCTGAGCTTGTCGAAGGGTCTTACGAACGGGTCGTTGCGGCTCGTAGTGGGCCCGTCGAACCGTGAACATTGCGCTGTGTCGATTTGCGCGATCACGTAACTTGTGCGTATAATTCATGGCTTCGATTCCTCAATAGCTCAGTTGGTAGAGCGCCGGACTGTTAATCCGTAGGTCCCTGGTTCGAGCCCAGGTTGAGGAGCCAAAATTCCAGAAAAGCCCCATCGTTTGCGCGTTGGGGCTTTTTGTTTTTGGGCGCTAGAACCGACGGAAAGTTAAGGCATCAGCGATTGGATGTAGTTTTCAATCTGTGGCGTGCCCCACGGCCCGACGCCAACGAGGCCAGCGGTCAACGCGCTACCGCGTAGGCCGAGCAGGTAGCGACGCAGTATTTGTCCGTCCGTTGCGGGCGAGACGACGCCATCGCCGTCGACGTCTAGATGCGGTTGTAGCCCGTCAAGGAACGGAAGAACTGCTGCGGGCAACGTCCGCGTCGCGCCCATTCCGACGGCGTGATCGGTAATCGCGGTGTTGGTCAGCAGCTGCATGTGGCGCAGGATCATCAATCCGTCCGTGGTAGCCAAATAGCGCCCATCGCCGTCAACGTCTAGATGCACGCTTGCGGGCGGAGGTTCGAGGACCGACACGGTGTGCGTGCTCGGTGCCGCGACGCTTCCGAAGGTCGGCGCACTGAGGATCACCGTGAATGTCTTCGTCGCGGCGATTGCGGGGTTGTTGAGCAATGGCACAGTGATCGTCTTCGGAGCGGTGTCGCCATCGGACCACGACAATGTGCCGGTCACAGCCGAGTAGTCCGTTCCCGCAAGTGCAGTGCCGTTCGCTGTCGCGTAGTTCACCGTGACGGGACCCGTACTCCCGCCAGTGCGCAAGACATTGATCAACGCATTTCCCGCGTTCTTCAGTGCGGTACTGGCTGCGGCCACGAATTGCATCGTGCCTGAAGGGTGCGCGCTCTTCCATTGTGCGAGCAGGGCGGCGAGCGCGGACGGCGCGTTGTTCGGCGGTGGCGCACCTGCTTGGTCCGCCGTGTTGATGCCGTGACAGTTGGCGCAGGTACGAATCTCGCCGCGCTGGAAGGTGACCCAGAAACGTTCTTTCACTTGGCTGGTCTTGGCGGCGTCGTTGGCGAGCATCTCCCACGTCAATGCCTTACCCGCCGGGACGATAGCAGCGACTGACCCGTCGTCACAGATGCGTACCGCGCCTGCGGGCGCGCCTGCCGTTTGCACATTGAGGGGCATCGTATCGTGCAGCGCCGTGGCCACTACGCGACGTCCCTGCTGAGGAGACGTGTTGCCAACTAAGTAACCGCGACGCAAATCGGCTTGGTAAAAGCGCAGCCACGCGATGTCATAGAGCCCACCGGTCGTGCCAGTGCCGGTGGTCTGATGCCCCGACCACGACACGCGAAGGTTGTACGGCTGCTGCTTATCGTGACGGTCACGTTTGGTCACGTCAAAGCTCACGGAGAGCGCGGCGTTGTTCTCCTTCAAGTAGTTCTGAAACGTCGCGATGTCTACGTTCGCAGCCGCAAACTGTGCGGCAGTCACCGGATGGATCGGCGTTGGGCCGGGAGCGGCGGGTTCGGGCCGGGCAACCACCTCGACTGGGTCCAGCTCCCACGCCGGACCGTTGTAACTCACCAACGTCGCGCCGACGTAGTAGCTGGTGTTGATCGTGATGCCGTTTGTACCGGTCAGCGCAATGTCGTTCGTGAAGTAAAGAGCAGGGGCGACGGGCGGCTTCAGTGAGCGCAGTCGGAAGTTGTATCCTGCGACCGGTTGCGGATTCGCAACCGTGCCGGTGTTGTAGTCGGTCTGTCGGACAGCAACGTGCGAAGCGATCAAATTCCCGTCAGCGAGCGGCACGGGCGTGCGATACAAGTCAATGTCGACCGGGGAGGGAGTGATGCGGGGCACGGCGCCGCACATGAGCGGTGGGATGTTCATGCCGCCCTTGACCGGAGGCGCGCCGGCCTTGTCCGTGACGTACGAGACGAGCATCGTGTCGGGGTTCACCCCGGGGCCAGCGTTGGTCAATTTGGCGATGCGTCCTGCGCCGTGCGTCCCTAAATCCGGTCCGTCGGCTCCGTAGAACGAGCCTTGATTCAACGGGTCTTCCCGCGGCGCATAAAAACTCGTAAAGAAATTGTGGATCGCGTAGTTGCCGTTCGTTGTTGACGGTGCCGTCGCAGGATTGAAGTCAACGAGATTGGCATCGTTGGTAAAGCTTCTCGTGAATCCCGTGCTCGCTTCATGCCGTCCGACGTGGTTCAAAATTTCGCCGCCCGTGCCGTCGAGGGTGATCATCCACGGCATAAATAAGTTGAACGCGTTCCCGTTGGTGTTCGGATAGAAATCCGCAAGCGTCTTCTTATCGAAGTTGCGCGGCTCTGGGAACACATCCCACGAGTTGGGCGGCATCGCCGTGACGGGAGTGAACGTTGCGCCGTTCGTTTCATCAGTGAAATTGCCGGAGCCGTTGGCTGTTTGCGCGAACGTCTCGCCCAATGTGGTGTCCGGTGGACGCGAGTCGGTCACCCCTTGCGTGTCACGCGCGAGATGATCCCAGTTGGTGAAGATGACCCGCCCTGCGCTGTCGACGAAGGGATAGAACGCGCCACTCGGTGCGTGATGCAACATTTTGAGCGATACCGCATCGGAGGGGGCAAGCGACCACAATCCGCTGACCGTGGGCAAACTCAGATATTCCTCGCGCTGTGTGAGGTGTGCTTGGCCGTTGTAGGGACGGTCACTTGCGAAGACGATTTTTCCGCCTTGCGCATACGTCGGAAAGACGTTGTTGTAGAGCGGTTGATTCGTGACTTTTGTGATAACGGGCTTCACGTTCGCGGCCAACTGTGCTTGCGACGGTAGCGTAATTTCGTAGAGCTGAAACAAGAATTGCGTGGTGTCAGTGGGGCCAGCGGGTTTACCGAAAGCCGCGCTGAAAATGGCTTTCGTTGCGGTCCAATTGACGGCGGGATTGCGCACAGCAATCGCGTCAGCTGCTGGCTGTCCACTTGGAATGGCGCTCCAATCCGCCGCGGCCAACAGATCAACGATTTGGCCATTGTTGAAGCGCACATAAAGCGATCCGCCGCGTCCAGCGTGCGCCGTGTCCGCCAAATGATTGCTGAACGGCGAAACGATCGACATGAAGCTTTGCGTCATGTCGCGCGAATTCACTTCTTCGGGGATCGGTACCTGCGTGACAAAAAGAATTGGATTGCTGGGATTGCCAGCTTGTAGAGCAGACGACGCTGCGAGCGCGAGACTTACGAGCAGGGTACGCAGCAATGGCATAGAAGATGAGCGGTCGTGTTGAGTTCTTGTGCGACGCGCCACCATGGTGTGTCGATTGCGCTTTGTCGCCTCGCTACGATTGTCGGGCATCCGGGACCCGCTGCACAGGCCGCCCATCAGCCGCTACGGAGCGTTCATCCGATAAGGCGAGCGATTAACGGCGAGCTGCGACGCCGGTCACCCACCGCGTAATATCCGCTGCCCCCATCGCGCCGGATTGTCGCGCGACCTCGCTGCCACCCACGAACACCACCATCGTCGGAATGCTGCGGATGTTGAATTGTGCGGCGGTCTGTTGCGCAGCTTCGGTGTCGACCTTGGCGAACCGGACGCTCGGTCGTTGTTTCGCCGCCGCTGCGAACTGCGGTGCCATCATCTTGCACGGACCACACCACGCCGCCCAGAAGTCAACGACGATTGGAAGCTCGGTGCGTGCGATGTAATTCGCAAACGTGGTGTCGTCCAAAGCGAACGGCTCGGGCGCAGTGAGCGGCGCTTTGCAGGTTCCGCAGATCGGGCCGTCACCTACGCGCGCGTCGGGTACGCGGTTGGTAGCGTGGCAGCTGGGGCAAACGATGAGCATTTCACATTCCTCAGATTTGATTGTGAGCCGAACTCGGCTTCGTGGGCGCTCAACCGTTCATGGTTCGACAGGCTCACCACGAACGGTTGAGCGTGCGGCGTGCTACGAACACGTTCAATAGCGCGACTTCAACAACCCGGCTTCACGCCCAGTTTACGCTGGATACTTTCCATCATGCACCATTTCGTCAGCGCGCTTTGTAGGAGATTGGCGCCAACGAACGCGGTAAACGCGAGCCACCATTGGCTCACGAAAATTGGGCTGCCGGGAATGCCCAGCGCGAGTGAGAGCAGGATGAAGGTGCCAGCGACTAATCGAACGATTTGCCATGAGGTCATGGTGAAACTCCTTGAGTGGGTGCCGCGGTGGCGGCGATGGTGGGAACGACTGGCGCGTCACCTGCCGTTGCGCCGGTGATGGCGCCGATGCGATTGCGGTACGCGACGAAGTAGAGGATCGGAATCACCACGAGCGTGAGCATCGTGGACACGAAGATGCCGAAAATAAGTGAGATCGCAAGCCCATTGAAAATCGGGTCGTCGAGGATGAAGAACGCGCCGAGCATCGCGGCCAATCCGGTCAACATGATGGGTTGCGCACGCGTGATCGCCGAATGCACGATGGCCTCGTTAAACGGCACGCCTTCGCGCACTTGCAAGTTGATGAAGTCAACAAGCAATATCGAATTTCGCACGATGATGCCCGCGAGCGCGATCATGCCAATCATGCTGGTTGCGGTGTATTGCGCGCCGAGAAGTGCGTGGCCCGGCATCACGCCGATGATCGTGAGCGGGATGGGCGCCATGATGATGAGCGGCGTCAGATACGAACCGAACTGCGCCACGACCAACAGGTAAATCAAAATCAAACCAACGCCATATGCCGCGCCCATGTCGCGGAACGTTTCGTAAGTGATCTGCCATTCGCCGTCCCACTTGATTGAGTAGTTGCGGTACGCTTCTTCGGGTTGTTTGA
>JAKPSO010000554.1 GCA_029571495.1 Pseudomonadota bacterium | reverse complement strand
CCAAACAAGAAGTCATCGTGATGGTCGGCGACGGTTCGTACCTGATGATGAACTCCGAAATCGCGACCTCCGTGATGCTTGGATTGAAGCTCATCATCGTGGTGCTCGACAACCGCGGTTTTGGCTGTATTCAACGGCTGCAACTCGCCAGTGGCGGCACGCACTTCAACAACCTGCTCGAAGACTGCACGGCGGCGCACGGCGAGGTGGTGCCCGTGGACTTCGCGATGCACGCGCGAAGCCTTGGCGCAGAGGCCGTGCAAGTCGCGAATGTCCAGGAACTGCGCGAGGCGATGATCGCGGCGCGTGCAGCGGCCCGAACGCAAGTCATCGTGATCAAAACGACACATACACGCACGACAGACGACGGCGGCACGTGGTGGGAAGTCGCGATCCCCGAAGTGTCGACGCGCCCGGAGGTCAACGCGGCGCACCAGCGCTACGTCGACGGCAAAACACAGCAACGCATTTAACAGTAAGAACGTATGAACTGGAACGTACGAATCGGCATCAATCCCATCAGCTGGATGAATGACGACCTGCCCGAACTCGGTGGTGAAACGCCGCTGGAAGTCGCGCTCTCGGAAGGCTGCGAAATCGGTTACGCGGGTTTCGAGCTCGGCAATAAATTCCCGAAAGACGGGCCGGGGTTGAAGGCGAAACTCGACGAATACGGCCTCGCCTGTGTGTCGGGTTGGTATTCGGGATTCCTCGCGGAGCTTGCGCCGGAACAGACCAACGAAGACGCCGTGGCGGCGGAGATTGAGCGCTGCCGCGCGCACTTGAGCAAGCTGCAATTTAACGGCGTCAAAGTCGTCGTCTACGGCGAGTGCGGCGGCACGATTCAAGGCGAAATCAAAACCCCGCTCGCCAAGCGTCCACGGTTCGCGACCGACGCATTGTGGCGAGCGTACGCGGAACGCTTGAACGCGTTCGGCGCGCATCTCATCGCGACCTATGGCGTCAAGCTCGCATATCACCACCACATGGGCGCGTACGTGCAGTCGCCCGAAGACATCGACACTCTGATGGCGCTCACCGATCCGAGCAAAGTGTTTCTGCTGTTCGACACCGGCCACGCGTATTTCGGCGGCGCGACCGACCCACTGCCATTGCTCCAGAAGCATCTTTCGCGCGTAGTTCACGTGCACTGCAAAGACGTGCGACCACAGGTCATTGCGATGGCGCGCAACGAAAGCTGGAGCTTTCTCACCGGCGTGCTCAATGGCGTGTTTACGGTGCCCGGCGATGGCGCGATTGATTTCGCGGCGGTTCTGGCGGCGCTACAAACGTATGGTTACACCGGCTGGCTCGTCGTTGAAGCGGAGCAAGACCCGGCGGTTGCGCCAAGCTACGCCTACGCCAAAAAAGGATTCGAAACGCTGCGCGCGTTGATTTAGGAAGCACATGCCAAGTCCACTGCTCATCAAGGCCGCGTCTGGCCGCAACATCGTCGACATCACTCCCGAAAGCGCGGGCTGGAAACACGTGGGCTTTCGCGCGCTGCGTTTGGCCGCGGGTGAAGAAGAACACGTCA
>JAKPSO010000553.1 GCA_029571495.1 Pseudomonadota bacterium | reverse complement strand
CCAAACAAGCTGTCATCCGCTACCTCGCAACCTGGATCGGCCCAGCGCTAGGCCTCGCGAGTTTCATGCAACTGGGTACACGCGCCAGCGCGTGGTGGATCTTCGCGCTATTTACCAATTTTCTCTGGGCATTCGCCGATCCCGCTCGGCAGTTTCTGCATGATCGCATCGCGGGCACGCGAGTAATTTTGCGCGCCCAATAACTTTTCGCCATAACCGCAGCCGCGCCTCGGTTGCGACACGATATTAACGATTGTCGGAAGTGCGTAAATGTCGCACGTAGTCACCACCAGACGGTCGTCACAGCCCAAAAAAAGCTTTGTCTAGCGCGATTGTGATCGGCCCCAAACATCACGACGAGCCCGATTTTTCGCGCTTCGCGATTTCGCTCTGCGTGACCGCGAGCACTTTCTGAACGTAGGCGCGCATTGACGTCACGACGTCGTCCTGCATCGCGGGTGGTAGTTCACGGGTCGAGCCAAGCGCGCGCAGCAGCACCGCCGTGTCTCCGGGCCGCAGGTCGCTTTGCTGCATCGCGTCGAGCGCGCGCCGCCAATGTGCATCGGCACGAGCGTGGTCGCGCTCTACCGCCGCAAGTGTGGCGTCGATGCGCGGAAGTGTGGATTGATCGGGAACCGCGGCGGCTTGTTCGCGCAGCGCCAGCAATCGCGCAATTGCCTCGCCACGCGCCACACCTACGTTCGCCTTGGACGCCAACAATACGTCGAGCACCGCGCGTTGAACCTGCATTTGCGCCACGTATTGGTTGTACGCTGCACCGCGCGCGCTTTGCAGTCTGATCGCGTGCTCGAGCGGCTCCACTGCCTCTGCATAACGTCCGCGCGCTATCAGCCAAAGCGCCAGCGCTTCGCGCGCATCGGCAGTTTCCTGATCGGCCGTTGCTCCAGCTCGGGATTGCGCGACTGTGATGCCTTCACGAAGCAACGCCTCCATACCGCCGTCGACGCCCGCCGTTGCCTGCGCGATGGCCACACCGGGAACGTAGAACAAGTGCGGATCAAATGAAGCGCCCATCCAACGTTCGCCTTGCGCATACACCTCCCGCGAGAGCGCAGCCGCGTCTGAATAAAAACCGGCTTCGGTCAAGTACAAACAAATCGCGAGCGCCGTCATGTGTTCGCCCAGCGCGCCGTTTTGTGTTTCGGGAAGCGCCAGCAATTTCTTCCATCGCTCACGTGACGCCCGCAAATCACCCGCCTGCCGCGCGCCACCTGCGTCCCAATAATTGAGAAGCGTATGCCAGCGACTCTTCGCATCGACCGTCGGCGTAATCCGCGTGTCGTACTGCTGCCAGAGCGCATGGCGCTTTTGTCCTTCGCCAGTGTAGGCGTAGTACTGCGTCTGCATCCAAATGTAGGTATAGCAATGCGGCACCGGTAGCGTCTCAATGCTCGGACAACGCGTGCGCAAATCATCCATGCTTTTCAAGAACTCAGGGAAGCGACGCTGCGTCAGATGCATGTACGTAGCACGCCCGGCATTGCGGACAGCCTCGCGCGACGTGCGGCCGTACTCAGCGTCCATGCCCGGTTGCGCGCGCGTACGCACTTGAAACGCCTCCTCATGCGCGCCGAGATTGAAGAGACTTTCAGCGATGGCCTCGTAAAGTTCGGACGCAGCGCGCGGTGAGTCAACGAACTTCGTTGCGACACCGTCCGCAGCGCGTTTGAGCAGTTCAGCATGCGAGAGCACGCCGCCGCCGTCGGTGTAATAGCTTGTGGGCGTGAGCGCTTGAAGCAAGAATTCCGTGGTGCGGCGATGCATCGCGCTCTCCCGTGCGATGACCGCGGAAAACAGGGCGAGAGACATCGCGCTACCCGCAAACAACGCCACCGCCAAACGGTGCCTTCTCACGAAGCGGGTAACGCGATACCAAGCATCATCCGGCTTCGCAGCAATCGGCTCAAACGAGATGTATCGCTTCAGATCATCGGCAAAGGCTTGTGCCGTGGCGTATCGCTGCTTCGGGTCTTTGCGTAGCGCTTTTAGAACGATGGTGTCTAGATCTCCTCGCATCCTTCTCGCCGATTTGCCCGTCTCGCTGTTGCTGGTGGCGGTGTTGCTGCTGTGCGTGATGAGTTGATCACTGGGCTTTTGTGGGTCTTGGTCGAGGATGGCTTGTTCAAGGTCTCGTCGTGTGGGGCCTTTGGGGTGATACGGTCTTGTTCCCGTTAAGAGTTCGTAGAGAACAACACCCAGCGAGTAGACGTCACTGGCGGTGCCGAGACTGGCGTTGTTGATTTGTTCGGGGGAGGCGTAGTCGAGGGTGAGTGCGCGGCCTGAGAGTTTGGTGAGTTGTGTTGCGTCAGCGGCGTTGTTGTCTTCGTCGTCAAGGAGCTTGGCGATGCCGAAGTCGAGGAGATGGGGTTCTCCTTTGGCATCAACCAGTATGTTCGAGGGTTTGATGTCGCGGTGGATGATGAGCTGGGTGTGCGCATGGGCGACGGCTTCGATGACTTTGGTGAAGAGTTGAACGGTGGCTTCGGGTTTGAGTTTGTTGTCTTTGACGTAGGTGGTGATGGGTTGGCCTTGAACGTATTCAATGGCGATGAAGGGTTGGTTGGCGTGGTTGTGATGATCCACACCGGCGTCGTAGAGCCTTGCGATGCCGGGGTGCTCTAGGCTTGCGAGAATGTTTCGCTCGCGGGCAAACCTTGCGGCTAGAAGCCAGTTGAGGTTTTCTACAAGCGGCATTTTGAGTGCGACTTGTCGGGTGTGTTGGCCGTCAGCGCGTTCAGCTAACCACACGACCCCCATGCCGCCTCGGCCCAGTTCTTTGATTAACCGGTACGGGCCGATCATTTGGCCTGATGCGCGCTCGGGGGGCGGCGCGCCGTCCCCGTGACGTGTGTCTGGTACGGAATGCGCCGCATATCCAGCGGCCGGGTCGCTCGTGGTTGCAGGTGTTGATTGCAGCGACGCCGAGAGGGCGGCGTCGCGCATGGCTGACGGGATCGGGCGAAGTAGCGTGTTGGCGGCGTTTCGCTCAAGATGCGCGACCATGACGTCGAACGCATGTGCGAAGTGTTCGCCTTGATCGTGAGCGACTCGACGCAACGCTTGCCGCGCGACGTCATCCGCGTCGAGCCACCGATCGGCTAGATCGCCCAGTTCGCGCAGTTGCTCAGGACTGAGTTGCATGCGAGTTCGAGGTCAACGGTGGCACGCGAGACGCCTCACTTCGCCACTAAAATCGCTGCGAGGAGTGATCGCGCTTTCAGCCAATCACGGCCAATCGTTCTCGTCGTCACTCCCATCGCCAGCGCGGTTTCTTCAACGCTCATGCCGGCGAAATACCGCATTTCAACCACTTGCGCGAGGCGCGGTTCGACGGCTTGCAACTGCGTCAGCGCGTCGCTCACTTCGAGCACGGTTTCGTCGAGCGGGACCGCAAGGCGGCCTTCGAGCAGCGTATCAAGCGGCACATCGGTGCGCCCGCCGCCACGACGATCCGCGAGGCGTGCACGGGCCATGTCGACCACAATAGAGCGCATCACGGTCGCGGCGTAGGTAAAAAACTGTTGCCGATCGCTCACCTTCAATTCGTCGAGTTGCACCAAACGCTCATACGTTTCATGGACGAGCGAAGTCGCCGACAAATCCAGCGAACTTCCGCTTTGATGAACGCGGCCTCGCGCGACGCGATACAAGTCTTTGTAGAGCAAATCAAACAAACGATTGACGGCCGTCGGGACGTGCGCGTCGGCGTCTTTGATGAGTTGCGTTACGGCGTGGGGGTTGGTCATTCTCGGTCTTTTTCTCGGTGACGTCGCGGACGCGTTACGCGCAAGTGTGCGAGGACGCAGTTCTGCTGTCAATGTGCACGACTCTGATAACACGCTTGCGAATTCCGCTTTCTGCGACGGCGTCAGACAATGCGCGTTTCTAACCATGACACGCTCTTGGCGATGACACTTACGTCGGCCAGAATGCGGCGATGTCCGAGCCCGACTGTGGGGAAGGCGTGAATGTGGCGCCCAACGGAGCGCAGAGAATGCGAGTGTGCGTACGGCACTTCGCGGTCGTGACGATCGTGTATGACCAGCGCGCTGCAGCGAGACTC
>JAKPSO010000551.1 GCA_029571495.1 Pseudomonadota bacterium | reverse complement strand
GCAAACAAGTCCCTACTAACGGTTCAATTCCCCCGCCGAGGCCCAAGTTGCTGGCCATCGATGCGTTGCAGGATGGCTGCAGAGTACATCCCGCTCGGCCGACAGCACTTGCAGAAGCAAAGCTACCCTTGGCTGTATCGGTGGAGTTCGCGTACGAGGGCTTGGACAAAGATGCGTTTGCAGAATATGACCCGATGGACTTCGACGTCGAAGATGCGTCGTTCAAGATAAGTGCAACTGGTTGTCACGTCACAAAACGATCGTTTAATCGGATCGATCTCAATGTCACAGATCGCGACTTCCAATTTACCGTCAATGGATTCGACGCAAATCTGCGGCTGCGGATGCGTCTCAAATATGAGGAAACTGACAATGCCACGTCTCTCTACGCTGAGTAATCCAACGGGGCTAGTTGAGATTGACCGTCAGCGCGTCAACATCGTTGTTGACGAGTCCGAGACGCGCTGCGTTTTCAGTCTTGCAACACTGAATCTTGCCGGATTGAGACTCCCTGAATCACTCCACGTTGTCGTGATCGCGAGGCGCGGAAATGCCGAATCGCGAAACGAGCTTGGGGCAGTTGGCAACTGGAACCGCAACTTCATTGACATCAGTGAAGTTGGTGCGGACGGTAGTTTGCGATTCCGTCTGCTTCTTGTAAACCCAGGTAGCGCGAAGGTCGTAGCGTCAGTGGAAAACATTCGACCCGACGGCGCAGGCGGTGGCGAAGCTTTCGTGGCGCTTGAGACGGCCGACCTCGGACAGCGGCCATGGGACTTGATCATCCTCGAGCAAGAAGGGCGTGTAGTGGTGCAGGTTAACAAGCTAATCTACCTTTCGTCTGCGGAGGCTGAGGCAGACAAGCACTTTCCGCCGCTTGTGATGCCGGAGGCAATACGTCGGCTCGCGAGCTGGCACATCGAGAACGTCGGGGCTCTAGCTGAAAAACACTGGGAGCCGTTTAAGTCTTGGCTGAGCCTCCATGGCGTCACGGATGAACCAGACGAAAACCACAGCGAAGAGAAGAACAAAGAATGGTGCGCCGAGGTCGTCGACGCTTTCTGCAACCGGTGGAACTTCGCCGATACGCTGCGCGAAGTTCGATTGAAGGGAGGTGAGGAATGAAGCTTCGGAAACTGACGGATCAGGGGCGAGAAATTTATCGCGACTGGCTTGAGAGGCGTTCACTCGGAGAGATGCCTCCGACGGACTTGCTCGAAGGGCAGGACTACACGGAGCTAGTCGGAGAGTTGGAAATCGATCCTTCGCAACAATTTTCGACTCGCTTCGACTTCGGGAAGTACGCAAAGGAGTCTCTGGCGGCCGTGGCAGCGGCGGATCTGCTCAATCAGCGCAACGATGGTTTGTGGGATTGGTTGACTATCGTTTATTTCTCTCAATTTGGCGTAAAAGTCAGCAAGCCTTGGCACTATTCCGTGACGCGCAAAGGACACTCAGGATCGCTTGCCTATCGGCATCTAGCACGGACTGCGTTCGAAATGTTGATAAAGCAACACTCATTCTGTAATTT
>JAKPSO010000834.1 GCA_029571495.1 Pseudomonadota bacterium | reverse complement strand
TGATGCCCATCGCCTTGGCCGCGATTTCGTCTTCGCGCAACGCCTGCCACGCGCGACCCAGTCGCGAGTGTTGAAGACGCGAAACGCCAATCACAGAGAGCACAGTCAGTGCAAGGAAGACGAAGTAATACAACTGCAAACCGCTGATCGGCAGTCCGAAGAGATTCATCCCGGCGTTCAATTTGAAGCCAAAGAAGGTCAACGGATCGATGCCCGTGAGGCCGCGCGGGCCATTGGTAATGTTGTACGTTTCGTCAGACCACGGCAGGCCAACTTTGTCGAAATTGTTCATCAATATCCGAACGATTTCGCCGAAACCCAAGGTCACGATCGCAAGGTAATCACCGCGCAGTTTGAGCACCGGCGTGCCAAGCAGCAACCCCGCGAGCGCAGCCAAGAACGCACCGAGCGGCAGCAATATCCAGAACGGTAAATGAATGTTGAAATGTGGCGAGGCCAGCAGTGACCAGGTGTATGCGCCAACGGCATAAAACGCCACGTAGCCCAAGTCCAACAGTCCGGCCACACCCACTACAACGTTCAAACCCAACGCCAGCATCACGTACAACAACGTGACGTTAAGAATGCGCACCCAAGCTTGGCCAATCGCGCCCGCTGCGAACGGCAGGATCACGAGAAACACGCCGAGTACGGCGAGCATGATGAGTTGTTTCTTTTTGTCTTGCACGAGATTTGACATGATTAAGCCCTCTCCGCAACACGCTCGCCGATCAGCCCTTGCGGACGGAAGATGAGCACCAGTACAAGCACGACAAACGCGAAGATGTCTTTGTAATCGCCGCGCACGAAGATTAGGCCCACGTTTTCAACCAGACCAAGAATCAAGCCGCCGACCATCGCGCCCCACAGATTGCCGATGCCGCCCATTACCGCAGCGGTGAAGGCTTTCAGACCGAGCATGAAGCCCATGTAGTAGTGCGCCTGGCCGTAGTTCGACGCGACCATCACGCCCGCGATTGCGCCAAGGCTTGAGCCAATCGCAAACGTGATCGCGATGATCTTGTTGATGTCGATCCCCATCAAGCCCGCGACCTTTTGGTTCTCGGCAGTGGCGCGCATCGCAGTCCCGATTTTGGTGTTGTGCACGAGCCACAAGAGGCCGCTCATGAGCGCAACGGACGCGATCAAAATGACGATTTCATTCATCGTGACGGTGATCGGACCAAGCGCGATTGGCGTCTTGTCGATGAGCTCCGGGAAGGAGAAATAATTGCGGCCGAACACCAGAATCGCCGCCTGTTGCAAGAAGATCGAGACGCCAATAGCGGTGATCAGCGGAGCCAAGCGTGGCGCATTGCGTAGCGGTCGATACGCAATGCGCTCTACGGCGACGCCAACTATGGCGCAAACCACCATAGCGACCAAGATTGAGATCAGGAGCGCAAGCACCGGTGGCACGCCCGTCTTGAGCAGCCATTTCGCTACGACCAGCGCCGTGAGGCCGCCGATCATCACGATTTCGCCGTGCGCAAAGTTAATGAGTTGCAAGATGCCGTAGACCATCGTGTAGCCAAGTGCGACCAGCGCGTAAACGCTGCCCACCACGAGGCCATTGACGATTTGCTGCAGCAAGACGTCCATTGACATGAAGAAATTCCCCGCTTGAAGTGTCGATGATGTGTCGTTGACGTGTGGTGGGCTCCCTCCCAGAAATCCGCACCACGCCGTTGAATGGGCTTAATTCTGCCCTGATTCAGTGCCGCAGGTCATGCCGATTCGGTTCGGGCTTAGGCCTGCCCTGCAATACGCAGGAGTTGTGCCATCGTACGTGAAGTCGCTGGCGTCACGATGTCAGCAGCGTCACGTTGCCGCCGGCGGCGACTGTGTTGATGGTCACGGTCTGCTCGCCTAAGAAACGTGGAAGATAAAACGGCCCACCCGCTTTTGGCCCGGTGCCGCTCAAACCTTCGCCGCCAAACGGTTGCACCCCTACGACTGCGCCGATGATGTTTCGATTGATGTAGACGTTGCCGACATGGGCGCGGCTCGCGAGTGCTTCGGCGCGGCTGTCGATGCGGGTTTGGATGCCGAGCGTGAGGCCGAATCCCAAGGCGTTGATTTGGTCGATCACAGCGCCGGGGTCGCCGGACCAACGCACGACTTGCAGCAAGGGGCCGAAGATTTCTTGCTTCACGTCTGCAATCGACGCCACTTCAAAGACATGCGGACCGATGGTGTGGCTTGCTTCGTCAACAACAGAGCGTTTGGCTGACGCCTTCATCGCGGGCGAGCCCGCTCCCACAATTTGTACGTCGCTTGCGGTTAATCGCTCGACATGCGCTTTGATACCAGCGAAGGCTTCGCTGTCGATCAACGGGCCCACGTCGGTGGAGAGAAGGGTGGTGTCGCCAACCGTCAACTCCCTCATCGCGCCATGCAACATTTCGATCATGTTGTCGGCGATTTCTTCGTGCACGCACAAGAGCCGCAACGCCGAACAGCGTTGGCCCGCCGAACGAAATGCCGATTGCACGACTGCGTCGACGACGTGCTCGGGCAGCGCGGTGCTGTCGACGAGCGTAGCGTTGATGCCGCCGGTTTCGGCGATCAGTGGCACGATGGGACCGTCCTTGTTGGCGAGGCTACGCTGGATGATCTTGGCAACCTGCGTGGAGCCGGTGAACACGACGCCCGCCACGTACGGATGCGCCACGAGCGCCGCGCCGACGGTTTCACCGAGGCCAACCACGCCGTGCAATGCGTCGCGCGGAATGCCCGCCTCATGCAACAACGTGATCGCTTCGAGCGCGATCACAGGCGTTTGCTCCGCGGGCTTTGCAACGACCGTGTTGCCGGTAACAAGTGCCGCTGCGACCTGCCCCATAAAAATCGCCAGCGGGAAATTCCACGGGCTAATGCAGACCCAGACCCCGCGCCCGCGTGGGTAGAGCGTGTTCCTCTCGCCCGTGGGTCCGGGCAACGCGATGGGCGCACACACGCGCTCGGCCTCGTCTGCGTAGTAGCGCAAAAAGTCAATCGCTTCGCGAACTTCGGACACGGCGTCGGCCCACGTCTTAAAGGCCTCCTTTACGAGCAATGCGCAATAGCGTGGCATCTCAGCCTGCAACGCATCTGCGGCGCGGCGTAGCGCGGCGGCGCGCTGCGCGACCGGAACATCGCGCCATGCGTTGAATGCGGCGCGTGCGGCGTGCATGGCTGCGTTGGCTTGGTCGATGGTGGCGTCGGCGGGACGCGGTCGACTTAGTGTCGTTCGCCCTGAGCTAGTCGAAGGGTTTGATGCGCGCATCGAGAGCGCTTCGACGGGCTCAGCGCGAACGAAAATCTGGCCATCGTTCTCGGCGCTCAATGCGTTGAACGCGTTAAGCAGCGGCGCGCGCATGCTCTCCACCGTAAGGTCAACGCCCATGCTGTTCACGCGCGGCGCGACGATGTCTTTCGGCAGCGGAAATTGCCTAGACTCGGTCGCGTACAGCGGCGACGCTAGAAGCGCGTCGACGGGTACATCATCGTCCGCGAGCTGATGCACGAACGACGAGTTCGCGCCGTTTTCGAGCAAACGGCGCACAAGGTATGCGAGCAAATCACTGTGCGAACCCACGGGCGCATAGATGCGCAACGTTTGCTGCAGCGATGTGCTCAGGAGTTCGCGATACACACCGCTGCCCATGCCATGCAATCTTTGCAATTCGAAGGGGGCGCCGAAGCGCTTGCCCATTTGCATGATCGCGGCGATGGTGCCGGCGTTGTGCGTTGCGAACTGCGGGAAGAACACGTCCTTTTGTTTCAGCAGCGACGCCGCGCACGCCAAGTAGCTCGAATCCGAGTGATGCTTATGCGTGAACACGGGATACGCGGGCATGCCCATCTCCTGCGCGCGCTTTATCTCGCTGTCCCAATACGCACCTTTCACGAGGCGGCACATGAGGCTCACGCCATGTTGCCGCGCGAGGTCACCAACGCAATCGATGAGTTCGAGCGAGCGCGTTTGGTACGCCTGCAACGCGAGGCCGAAGCCCGTCCAATTCGGCGCTTTTGCTTTCACCTGATGCAGCAACGCCTCAAACACATCGAGCGAGAGTTCTAGGCGATCTACTTCTTCGGCGTCAATCGTGAGGTTGATCTTCGCCGCCGCTGCGCGTTCGCAGAGGAGCCACACGCGTGGCACGAGCTCCGTCATCACGCGTAAGTGTTGCGCGTCTTCGTAACGCGGATGCAACGCCGAGAGTTTGATTGAGATGCCGTCCGAGGCCTCGGGGCCTCTTTCCGTTCGCCCTGAGCGCAGCGAAGGGTTTGATTTGCTGCTCAGAATGTCGAACCCTTCGCTGCGCTCAGGGCGAACGGACGCAATGCACTCAATCGCATGCAAGTAACTCGCGAAGTAACGGTCCGCGTCGGCCATCGTGCGTGCGCCTTCGCCAAGCATGTCGAAGCTAAAGCGCAAGTTCGGCGAACTGCGACGTTGTGACTTCGATTCCGCGAGCGCTTCTTCAATCGTTTGCCCGAGCACGAATTGCTTGGCGAGCAGCTGCACGGCGCGCAGCGTGGCTGCGACAACGGTCTTCGCACCGAGTTTGGCGAACACGCCTGGCGGGTGCTCGGCGTCGGGCAGCGTTTTCTTGGAGAGTGCGATGACCGAGTTGGAGAGTCTCGCCATTGCGCCGTCGCCAGCGCCGTCGAAGTTAGCGCGGCCGAGTTGGTCGGCCGTGAGCGCAATCGCTGTCGCGGAGTCGGGCACACGCAGCAGCGCTTCCGCCAACCGCATCAGCGCGAGGCCCTCCGGCTTGCTGATCGGGTACTCCTTCAAAAGGCTTTCCATCGCCCAGAACGGCGGCGGGCTTTGGCGCACGGCGTTGACCCAAGGTCGCGCCGCTTCAATCACGGCAAGCCAATCGAGCGCGGCGGACGCTCGCTCGACGTTGCGACGAACGATGGCGATTTCTTCACGGTAGGGGCTTGGCAGGCGCATGGCTTTTTCGATGTGAACAAACTTTACAGGTCGCTATGTTATTTTTTGTTTTTTACAGTTATTCACTAAACTCGTTACTTTCCGCCGCATTTTTCCCCGTATTTATGCCTGATCTAGAAATAATTGACGCCATTGATCGCAAGATACTCGCGGCCTTGCAGCAGGACGGCCGCATGAGTAATTTGAAGCTCGCCGAAGCGGTGTCGCTGAGCCCCACAGCGGTGCTTGCGCGTACGCAGCGCCTAGTGCGCGACGGCTTTATCGTGGGATTCGAAGCGCGACTGAGCCCCGCCAAGCTGGGCTGCGGCATGACGGTGTTCGTCGAAGTGTTGCTTGATCGCACGACGCCGAACATCTTCGACGCGTTCAAGGCAGCGGTGCTGACGCATCCCGAAATCAGCGAATGCCACATGGTGGCGGGAGGCTTCGATTACCTCATCAAGCTACGCGTGCGCGACATGGAGGCGTACCGCGAATTCGCCAGCCGTCGCCTGTGGCAATTCCCCGGTGTGCGCGAAACGCGAACCTACGCCGTGATCGAAGAAGTGAAGGACGGCGGGCCGCTGCCGGTTTGATCGCACCGCTGCAGCTAGCGTTACAGCTTTTTGGCGCTAGCGACCGTCGTACGGCGTTTAAGCGCACACTTTTCTCACAGTCGACAATTATAAAAATGGCCCGCTAACGACCACCGAACAGTCGTCTGAACACAAAAGCTATACACGACGCACGCAAAAAAAACGGCACCCGAAGGTGCCGTTTTTGCCAGAGCTAATGAATTACTTCTTTTTCTCTTCTTTGGCTGGTGCTGCGGCGGGAGCAGCTGGTGCTGCAGGAGCGGCGGCTGCGGGAGCAGCAGCGGCCGGAGCAGCTTCTTTCGGGCCACCGATGATCTGAGCAGCTTCCCACTTGCCGCCTTTGACCACGAACACGGTGATTGCGCCGTCTTTCATGTCGCCCTTGTCGTCGTAAGCGTAGGTGCCTGCAACGCCGGTGAAGGTGCCAGCTTTGATCGCGTCGATCACTTTAGCGCCTTCGGTCGTGCCAGCTTTTTGCATCGCTTCGATGATGATGTTGGTCGCGTCATACGTGAAAGGAGCGTAAGCCTGAACTTCAACGTTGAACTTCGCTTTGTACTTGTCGTAGAAAGCTGCGCCTTGTGGCATCTTCTCTTTCGGCAGACCTGCGAGCGTTGCGTATGCGCCTTCAGCAGCATCGCCAGCGAGCTTGATGAATTCGCCGGTTTGTGCACCGTCGCCGCCGATGGCCTTAGCTTTGATGCCAAGTGCTTTCATCTGCTTCATCATGGGGCCCATTTGAGCGTCCATGCCGCCGAACATGATCACGTCAGGGTTCTTGGCCTTAACTTTGGTCAGAACGCCTTTGAAATCTTGTTCTTTTTCGTTAGCCAGAGCTTCACGAATGACGATCGCGCCGCCAGCAGCTTTGATCGCTTTTTCAGCTTCGTCGGCCAGACCTACGCCGTACGCGGTCTTGTCGTCGATGATGGCGATTTTCTTGCCGCCCATGCCTTTAACCGCGAAGGTGCCGATTGCGCCGCCTTGAGCAACGTCGTTAGCAACCGTACGGAACACGCCTTTGAAACCCTGAGCGGTGAGCTTAGGATTCGTGGCGGATGGGGTGATTTGTGGAATGCCAGCGGTGTTGTAGATCGCAGAAGCTGGGATCGACGTGCCGGAGTTCAGGTGACCGACAACGCCAGCAACTTTAGCGTCAACCAGTTTCTGAGCAACTGCGGTGCCTTGCTTAGGATCACCAGCGTCGTCTTCAGCTTGCAGCTCGAACTTAACTTTCTTGCCGCCGATGCTGATGCCTTTGGCGTTGGCTTCTTCAACAGCCAAACGCGCTGCGTTTTCGTTGTCTTTGCCCAAGTGAGCAATCTGGCCAGACGTCGGACCGACGTGACCGATCTTGACAACCATCTCAGCCGCAGGTGCCGGCGCTGCAGCAGCAGGCGCTTCGGTCTTCGGCTCTTCTTTTTTGCCGCAAGCGGCCAGACCGGCTGCAACGGCTACTGCGATCGCTGCGAGAGCGAATTTTTTGGTTTGGTTCATGTGACGGAATCCTCCGAGTAAAAAACCAGTGGATTATGCTTAGCGCGGGCCGTGCTGTCAACGCGCGATTGCCCCAATGTCCCATTTGGCGCGGTTTCCGGCGCGTTTATGTCGTTTTTGCATTCAGGAGCAGTGTTGCGGGCTTTTATTTTCGATATGGACGGCACGTTGGTCGACAACATGGGCTACCACC
>JAKPSO010000525.1 GCA_029571495.1 Pseudomonadota bacterium | reverse complement strand
AGCTCCGCCGCTACCCGCTCAAGGCGCGTTGGAATATCGGGTTGTGTGTCGGGCAGTTTGTTGATCGCAAGCACACGCTTTGCCAAGACGTCGACAACAGCAAAGCGCGTGTCATTCCACGCGAATTGGTATTGCTCAACGCGGTAGCAACGGGTTTGCGTCAAGCATCGGCGCAACTCAGGTGTGCTCATGTCGCTCTCGCGCAACGGGTAGATGCCGAAAACTTCATTGCGAAAAGCTCTTCCGGTTCCCACCTCACGCGTGCCCTCAAGAAAGCGAGCGTCGCTGAGCGCAATATGCTGCGCCTCGCGTTGATCCGGAGAGAGCGCGCCTGCAAGCGGCAATATCGCTGCGGGTGTTGCAAGCGCCTTCGAGACGTTTTCATGATGAGCGCGCGCTAAGACCAACGACTGCGCAGGCACGGTGGCGGTTGTCCGCTCAAGGAGAATCGTTTCTGTTTTACCTGCGGCGGAAGTAAGTTGACCCATCGAAATCGCACATACGCAAAAACCCGTCGTTGCAAGCTTTCGCCATCGTGTCTGCGCAGATGAGAAACGAGGAATGTTCATGACTTCATTGTAAAGACCTCTGCACAACCCCAGAATTTTCAAGCGAATTGAGCGCGTGAGCGTAGTTTGAATGTTTTGGGAGGATTTGGCGCGTTGTTGGCGCTCGGTGAGTGGTTGAATGCTGGTTTAACGTCGCTTTTGGGATGTTTCTCACCTATTTCGCACACTGCGCACGGACTACTCCCCTGGGCTCGTCAATGAGGCAAATTTTGTTGGCCGCTTTGAGCAGGTTGAAACACATCGCTTTGATGGTGAACTGGGCGTTGACTTTCTCAGTGCCCATGTAGCTCGCTCGCGTCATGCCGAAGATTCGCTTCATCGTGCCAAAGCACTGCTCGACGATGTAGCGGGTTTTGCTGATCGCTTTGTTGGCGTTTCTCTGGCGCTGGGTGAGCGGCTTGTTTCGCTTTGCTTTGTGCATGATGGCACTCTTGATGCCTTGGCCGCGTAGGTGTTGACGGTTGGCCGTACTGGCGAAGCCTTTGTCGGCGTAGGTGCGCTTGGGCTTGAAGTCGGCGCTTTTAACAGCGGCTTCGAAGTGCGTCGTCTCGCTTTGATTGGCCGGGGCGGTGTGCACGCCGCGAACGTAGCCGTCTTGGGCGTCAACGCTGGCGTAGCTTCGGAAACCGAAGTGGCTCTTCTTGCCTTTCTTGAGCCACGTGGCGTCAGGGTCAGCGCTGAGCGTTTCGGTGACTGTAGGGGCGACGGCAACGTCGGTCACGATCTCGGCGGCGGCATCCGCTCCGTCTTCGCTTTCAATGATTCGCTGGCTTCGTGGCCGTGCCGCTGAGGCCACCAAGGTGGCGTCAATCACCGCGCCCGAGGCTTGTGCGACCATCAGACCGTGCGCTTGGAGTTGAGCGTTCACCGCCGCCAAGAGCGGGGCGAGTCGATCCGCTTTAATCAACCGGTTTCGAAACCGACACAGCGTGCTCTCATCCGGACTCGGGTCAACGAGTGTGAGACCACAAAAGTGCATGAAGTCGATTCGCACAGTCAGCGCATGTTCGAGCTTCGGATCCGAGAGGTTGTGCCATTGACCCAACAGCGTGGCTTTGAACATCAAGAGCGCGTCAAACGGCTCTTGCCCTCCAGCGCGTGTGGCTTCTCGTTTGTAGAGACCGGTGAGCAAGGCACGAAGCGCTTCCCAGTCAATGAGCGCGTGCGCCTTCATCACGGCGCTGTCGCGGCGCACTCTTGCGCTCAGCTCTGCGCTGCCAAAGCTCTGTTGCATGAATACGCTCCCTCGTATGCCTTCTCGCCGATTGGACTGCTCGCCTGCTCCGGAGTTTCAGTTGTGCAGAGGTCTTAAAAAGTGACTCAGTCGCGAACCTGAACCACGGTGCGTCCCGTTACCGCGCCTTTGACGTAGGCGTCGAACACGGTCGGAAGCTCGGCGAATGTCACCGTGCGGCAGTGCGCGGCGAGTTTGCCGCACTTCCAATCGCCCGCGAGCTTCGCCCATAGCTCGCGGCGCAAGCCCATCGGGCAGTTCACGCTGTCGATCCCGAGCAGCGACACGCCGCGCAGGATGAAGGGCATAACGGTGGTTTTGACTTCCCAGCCTTGTGCGAGCCCGACGCTGGCGATGGTGCCGCCGACTTT
>JAKPSO010000508.1 GCA_029571495.1 Pseudomonadota bacterium | reverse complement strand
GGGCGCAATGTAAATCGGGGGTTGCAGTATCACTTTCGTGTAACGCCCCCTGCCCCCTTGGTGGGTTTAGCTGGGGCAATCGCTGTACATAACTATGTGATATTGAAAACAAAAATTGGTTCGGCTTTGTAAGACTACAGGATGCTCGGAGGCTGCGGTTCGTAGCCACGACAGCCGTATACTCCGTGGATGCGGCTGGCGAGCATTTTTCAGGATTCTTCAATGCGTTTTGGGTGTCGGTTGCAACGAAAAAAGCCAGCACTGTGGCTGGCTTTTTTTGTGTCGCCAAAACGGCGAACGATCACGGATCCTTAAGTCGGATCAGACTTCGAATAGCGATGGCTCGCAAAGCTCAAGGTCGTCGACCGGCGCCGCAGCGATTGCGTCCCAATCCGCTGCCAGATCATCATCCGATTGACACGAAGGACACAAGCGGTTGGGCGCGAGCACATCTTGTAACTGTGCGCCGCAATGTGCGCAATAGCTAGTAAACATTGAATCTCCGAATTCCAAAGAACAACGGCCCCATTTGGGGCCGTTGTGCGTTCATAAGAGAAAGCGCGAACGCTTAGATCAGGCGTCACGTCACGCGCGCAGGCGCAGGAAAGGGCTATCGCCAGCAACTCTGGCGCAGCTCATGACTGCACTCACCACCAAAAGCATCATCGCGATTGCAGTGGACTGGTCCATCCAAATCAAAAGGCATGCAATGCCAAAGAACGCAATCGATCCGTCATTCCAAGCGTCACGCAAAACGCGATGTTTGGATGGGGAAAAAATGCGTGCCGGCAGCGCGACGCTCGTCCGCTGAAGTAGCCAGTTAGTAACGGTCTTGGCCGCGTATCCGACAAGGAAATAGGCAGCTACTGAAAGGAGAACGGCTTCCGTTGAATTCGACATGATGACTGTATTGAATCCCAGTGCTTCTGTTGACATGGAATCTTACTCCTTTTTTTCGTTTTTGCCAGCATCAGGCGAATCGCCTAACTCGGGATTTGACGGATTCTCATCCTTGTCAGTTGCGGAATCCACAATGAGTTGGATGACCACGGAAAAGCCAACAATCGCCAAGGCGATGATGGCGACCCAACGCGGATCGTCGTTGACACCAAAGGCAACGGCCGCAAGCGGCGCGATGATCCAAATGCGGACACGGAGCTTGCGCATCCATGCCACCAAAGTGTTGCGGACCTTCGAGTTGAAGGCCCAAACCGTGTTACCAAAGTATCCCTTTGGCTTACGTTTTTTTGCCATATTGGCCTCCTGTAATTGGATAGGAGGCGGATCTCCCCTTAACGGGAAGCCCGCCAGGGTTGAAATTGCGAACGTTGACGCCGTTCGCGCGCGTGAGACTGATGCCATTGGCTACTGAAAGGAGTATTCCCACCCTTGAGTAGCCAGTCTCCAAGGAGACTAGCTTATGGTCTGGTGAGGCGCGTCGTAGGCGACGCGTCCCACGTACGGATCACTCGATCCCGAAGGGTCAACCCGACGAGTCTCGGGTTAGCTCCTACCTCGGTGAGAACATTCATCATGTCGATCAGCTCAGGAAATTCGCTCTTGAGCACTTCCATTGCTGATCGTGAAGGCGGTTCAACATCGGACGCCATCAATGACCTCCTCTAACCGGCCGCCATCGCGCGCGCTTTTGATGCGCTACGACGCAGTTCGTAGTAGCGAGCGTCGACCGCTTCTCTGGACAAACCGCAAACTTTAGCTGCGCAGTTAAGCACATCGCCGAGTACAAAATCGTCTGTGGCGTTCAATGCCAACTTGATGACAGCTAGTCCACGCGCAGTACGCTGTTCTGCCCAATCGCCCACATAGCGGCTGTGAACCGATCGCTCCAAAAAGGTCAGCAAATCGACGCCCTGCGAGCACGCGTCGTCCCACCCTTTCGCACCGCGCTCTCGAACAAAGCTATCTGGATCGTGCTCACCAGGAAGCGTGATAAAGCGCACTCGGTGAAGGTCGTCGATGACGTGCAATAGCGTCTCCAATGCTCGATAGGCGGCCTT
>JAKPSO010000485.1 GCA_029571495.1 Pseudomonadota bacterium | reverse complement strand
GGGGTCGTCGGTCGGTGAGAGACGAACTCCAAGCGCGCCGTTGCTGCCGACGTGCTTTTGCCAAGTGCCGGCAAATTCGCGGAACTCGGTGAGCGGCAGCAACACTTTTGCACCCGCAGGAATCGCGCCCGCGTCACCCGTGTATTCGATCCAGCCGTCGGTGCCCTGGGTCGCGTCGACGACGCCGTAACGGTTAATTAGCTTCGGCATATACGCGTTCCTTAAAGGGTTCGATTCCGGTGCGAGCGACCACGTCGACGAAACGTTCGTCATCGCGTTCGCGCAGTGACAGGTAAGTTTGAATCAGGGTTTCGATGACATCTGGCACATCAGCGCGTGCAAACGACGGGCCAATGATCTTGCCGATCTTGGCGGTGCTGTGCGTGCCGTCGACGGCGAGCGTCTGCGCGCCGCCGATGGTGATTTGGTACCACTCTTCGTCGTGCTTATCCACGCCGAGGATGCCGATGTGGCCGACATGATGGTGACCGCAGGCGTTGATGCAACCGGAGATATTTAGGTCCAATTCGCCAATGTCGAACTGGTAGTCGAGCGATTCGAAGCGTTCGTGAATCGAGGCCGCAACCGGGATCGACACGGCGTTCGCTAGATCACAGAAGTCGCCGCCGGGGCAAGCGATGATGTTGCCGATGAGGCCGATGTTGGGTGTCGCCATGCCGAGCGCTTTGAGCTCTTGCCACAGGGCGGGGAGTTTGCTGACCTCGACGTCCGAGAACACGAGATTTTGTTCGTGCGTGACGCGCAGCTCGCCTTGGTTGTATTGATCGGCCAGTGCGGCTACACGATCCAATTCGTCGGCGGTGATGTCGCCCGGCGGCACACCAATGCGCTTAAGCGACAGCGTGACAGCGGCGTAGCCACTCACGCGATGCGCGTGCACATTGCGGCGCTGCCAGCGCGAAAACTCAGCATTCGCCGCGGCGAAGGTGACGGTGCCCGCGTCATCAACCGGCAAGTCTTTGTACACCGGCTGCGTGAAGCGCGCAGCGATCTGGTCGATCTCCGCTTGCGAAAGCAGCGTCGGGCCGTTTTTGGTGGCTTCGAATTCGGCTTCGACCCATTCGGCAAATTGCGCGGGCGTTGATTCTTTAACGAGAATCTTGATGCGTGCTTTGTACTTGTTGTCGCGGCGACCGAGCCGGTTGTAGACGCGCAGCACGGCTTCGAGATAGGTGATCAGATGCTGCCAAGGTAGGAACTCGCGAATCACAGTGCCGACAATGGGCGTGCGGCCTAAACCGCCGCCGACGATCACACGGAAGCCGATGTGGCCCGCGTCGTCCTTTAGCGCAACGAGGCCGATGTCATGTACCAAGGTCGCGGCGCGGTCTTTCACTGAGCCGCTAATGGCGATCTTGAACTTACGCGGCAAGTAGGCGAACTCAGGGTGGATCGTGCTCCACTGACGAATGATCTCGGCCCACACCAATGGGTTCACCACTTCGTCCGGCGCGACGCCTGCGAATTGGTCGGTGGTGGTGTTGCGGATGCAGTTGCCGCTGGTTTGG
>JAKPSO010000469.1 GCA_029571495.1 Pseudomonadota bacterium | reverse complement strand
GATTCGTCAACTTTTGTTAGCTGCCACTTCACAGAGTATGCGTCGGCGATGGCAACGAAACGATAGTAGTATTTTGCCCCCGTCTCCCATCGGACCGGCACTTCGAGCGTTTTCATTCCTAGTGTTATGTCCAGCGGCCATTTTTGTTTGAGAATGTAAGTACCGTCGGCAACGTCAATTTGCGTGTGGCCATTGCGACTTAGGTCGGCGACGTTCAAATCATTTACGTAGAAATACGCATCCCTGCCTCCCCACGCCGGACTATCAACGCGATAAATGTAAACGTGGGCTGCGCCTGAAATAGATGAAGGTCGAGCGTCAAATGCTGGACCGTTTGCGGCGCAACCTGACAAGATGAATGCGATCAATGCGGATACGAAAGTTCTGCTCATGTCTTGCCCTGAATTCTTGGCGCTTAGCGCCTCAGCACGGATAGGCGCGCTTGCTATTCGGATGGTAATCGAAGCGCGTAGGCTGGGTCGTGACCCAGTGCTGGCGGTTGATTGGACACGCCGGGTTTTCAACCCTGCCTGCTGAGCGAATTGCATGTGAAGCATTGCATCCCGCACCATTAATTTGCACCACCTAATTTATGTAGCTACAATAAATATGCTGATCGAATTTGACCCCGATAACGACACCGAAAATTCGCGCAAGCACGGCGTGTCGCTCGCGCTGGCCGCGCACTTGGATTGGGACAACGCGCTGGTCTGGGTTGATGATCGATTTGAGTATGACGAGTTGCGAATGATCGCGCTCGCGCCGGAAACGAACACGCTGTTTTATGTGGTCTTTGTGGATCGGTCTGATGTGCGGCGCATTATCAGCTTGCGCCGTGCCACGCGAAGAGAGGTAACCCACTATGTCGAAAACTGCTAGCCCCCGCAAACGTCCGACTATCGTCATGCCCACCGTGGCTGAGGATGCGGCGATCACGGCCGCTGCGTTGGCTGATAACGATGCGCAGCCGCTCACCGACGCGCAACTTGCGGCGATGGTGCCACTACGCACGCTACGCGGCCGCCCGAAATCGGCCAACCCGAAGGTGCTGCTTTCGGTGCGCTATAGCCCTGAGGTGGTTGACTATTTCAAATCGCTCGGCGAAGGCTGGCAATCGCAAATGGATCGCGTGTTGCGCGAGCATGTCGCGCGGCAAGGGCAGTAACACCTAGTCGGTAGGCTGGGTCGAGACCCAGACGGCACAGTTATTCTTTGATACTGGGTTTTCAACCCAGCCTTCTTAGCTTCGCTCATACAGCGTGTTCTCGTATCTTGTCTTTGAAAATGCTTAGCGCGAAGGGCTGATTCGACCCGGTATCGCCAACTACGATCACCTCCCAAGCGTCGGCGTACGGTTGCAGTAGTCGTTGAATCGCAAGTGTCATCGCGGGCCGATACCATCCCGCGACGGCACATTCAACCTTTTGCTGCGTGTAACCGTAGTCGTCCTCTACAACTAAGAAGTCACCGCCGTCGCGCTTCCCGTACTGATCAAGGACGTCATTGATCTCGGAGTACAGGACCTCCCAATCCGCCGCGCGCTGGATTCGAGCTTTCAAGTCGTCTATCGACGCGTACTCAGGTCTGTCCAGCTTTCTCAAAAGCGACACTACGGCCTCATAGTCTTGCGCCGGCAAATTGTCTACGCTCGAAAATACTGATCGCGCTTCCGCATCGCCGCCATCCGGCGACGAGAATATCTTGCCATCTACGAGGAAGAGTTCATCAACGTCTAATCCCGCGGAGGAAATCACGTTGAAAATTGCAGCGTTTGAGGCTGTTGGCATTGCTTACCCTGTTTAATCGAAACCACGCAATCGTGAGATGTTGGCGTCCGGTCTCACCATTTTTATCACCACACAGCGCTCCGAAACTTGCCTCGATTACGCGTCGCTAATCGCGGCTACGACTAGCGTCCACCGCACATCGCGACGTAAACTCATTTGCCTGTAACTGACTGTGAAGCGCGGAGGCAACATGGCACGCAAACCAAAGACATGGGCGGAGAAGATGAATGCTCCGGCTCCGCATATGGAACGCCTCGAACGCAACTACGGCGGCATGATGGCGGGGGAGATGATGTTGATTTCGTCTCCGCAAGAAGTGGCGTCGCACCTCAAAGCGCACGTTCGACGTGGGCACACGATCACGGTGCCGGAGTTGCGTGCCGGCTTGGCGAAGGCGCATGGCGCCGCAGGTGTGTGTCCGATGAGCACCGGCATCTTTTTGCGCATCGCCTCCGAGGCTGCGTGGGACCAAATGCAGGAAGGCGCGAGCGCGGACGACGTGACGCCGTTCTGGCGCGCGGTTGATCCGAAGTCTGATCTCGCGAAGAAGCTTCGCTGCGGCCCCGATTGGCTCGCGTGGCAGCGCGCGACGGAGCGCAGCTAACGCATGCCGCGTAGGCAGGGTTTGCAACTCAGCCTACGATAATTTGTGTCTATGAACCCGAGCGAGACCATTATCGTGAAAGCTGCGTGGCTTTGCGTGCGCAATCGCCGCGTGCTGGCTGCGCGCTCGAAGGGAAAGTCCGCGTTTTACTTGCCCGGCGGCAAACCCGAATCCGGCGAGCACATTGAGCAAGCGCTCATTCGAGAAGTGAAAGAAGAGCTGTGCGTTGATCTCGTGCCCGAATCAATCGCGTTCGTGCGGCATTTTTCCGCGCAGGCGCATGGCAAGAGCGCGGGAACGACGTTGCGCATGGATTGTTTCAGCGCCAATTACGTTGGCGAAATTTCGCCTTCAAACGAGATAGAAGAAGTGGCGTGGCTCACGCACGCCGACAACGACAAAGGCTCGGAGGCGTTTCGGTTAGTGCTGGATTGGTTGCGCGCGCAAGGCTTGATCGATTGAGGCGTGTTCGCGTTACGACGTTACAGCTTTTCTCTTGTGGCGGCGAGTGGGCGGCGCTTTGAGTCAGTTTTTTTGTGTTTATCGACTTATTAGAAAAGTAAGCGCTAAGCGCCGCTAAACAGTCGATAGCGCTGAAAAGCTGTTCGTGCAGCCCGCACGTGGTGGCGACCGTGCCACGACAGCGTCACGGGCTACATTCGTGGCTATGAACTCTGACAACATCGCAAGCCTTCACGTCTTGCTTACGAAATTCATCGCGGCGTCGACGAATGCGGACGCTGTGGCGCA
>JAKPSO010000464.1 GCA_029571495.1 Pseudomonadota bacterium | reverse complement strand
TTACGTTGCCTCTCCTACCGTTCGCCCTGAGCTTGTCGAAGGGTCTGCCGAACGGTCTGTTCCGCCACCCAAACCGCGCCTCTCCTGTCAGCTCTATCAACGCAGCGCCGACCTTTTCCTAGGCGTGCCGTTCAACATCGCAAGCTACGCCTTGCTCACGCACATGATCGCGCAGCAATGTGATCTCGACGTCGGCGATTTCATCTGGACCGGCGGCGATTGCCACATTTACGACAACCACACCGAACAAGTCGCCACGCAACTCGCACGCACGCCGCTCGCGCCGCCAAGCCTAGTTATCAAACGCAGACCCGCATCGATTTTCGAGTACGAGTTTGAAGACTTTGAGATTGCCGGATATGAAAGCCATCCGCCGATTAAGGCGCCGGTGGCGGTGTGAGACGAAATGAACATTAACCATTGTCCTGTGTGCCATCGGTCTGCATCTGCAAACGGCACAGGAGTTCGCGACACGTACGTGGTGGACTGCAGCTATTGTGGCCATTACGAAATTTCGGGATCCGCTGCCGGTGAGGCGGATAGCCTTCCCAACGAAAAGAGAGCACTCGCATCTGCATGGCTTGTCCACAATCGTCCTGATATCTTCAACGCTGATCATCTTCGCATAGCAGTAGCGACACCCCAACCATCGCTGACTGTTAGAGCGCTCGCGGGCCTGCGTTACCTTAGTCGCCGATTTGGGCAGGGCACTCGTTTCCGTCCAGACCAGGTACTTGATTCAGAGTTCGGTGCCGACTGCGGATTCGTACCTCACAGCTGGAGTCGTAGCGACGCGGAAGCGCAATACATCCTCTCGGAATGTTTAGTTCAAGAGCTTAAGTACGTATCCCAAATCGATCCGTTTCGGGAACTCTGCATTACACCCAAGGGTTGGTTGGCTTTAGACGGACAGGTAAACCGTTCGTCTTCTGTTGGATTTATCGCCATGTGGTTCAACGAACACGTCAGTGCACTGCACGAGCATAGTATTTCGCCTGCGATAGTTGCTGCGGGTTACGAGCCGCTTCGGATTGACTCGAAGGAACACAACAATAAGATTGACGACGAGATTGTCGCGAGCATTCGCGCAGCGAAATTTGTCGTTGCAGACTACACCGGCGGACGCGGCGGCGTTTACTATGAAGCCGGATTCGCTCACGGGTTGGGAATTCCGGTCATCTTCATGGCAGAAGAAGGAACCGAAATTCACTTCGACGTGCGTCAATTCAATACGATTTTTTGGAAAGCAGACGATCTCGCAAGCGCTCGTGATCGTCTAAAGAATCGCATTCTGGCGACACTCGGCAGAGGACCGCGAGCTACTTCAAGCGCGTAGCCTAGATGCCGCACGCTAACTACGCTCCGTCACCGAAAACCACTCATACAGCCTTAATGCAACCAATTTGCGCCGTCATGATTCATGCCTCCGACGTACCCGCTGCGTTGGCTTGGTACGCGAACGCATTCCCGGCCGCGACGCGCAAAGTCATCCCGTGGTCCGAGGGCGAATTTGAATGCTTGGAATTCGACGGCGTGCAAATTGAAATCGTACCGGCCGATGAAAAGGTGGCGTCTGGTGCGGCGGGTAGCGTGGTGTATTGGTACGTCGATGACTTCTCGGCGGCGCTCGCGCACTTCGTGTGCGTCGGTGCGACGCTCTATCGCGGTCCCGGCGAGATTGAAGACGGACAACGCATGTGCCAAGTGCGCGATCCGTGGGGCAATTGCATCGGACTGCGTGGACGATAGCTTGCGGCGCGGCCAATTTGGCGTTCCACTGCTGCACCGGGTCGTCGTTGAAAATTCTGAGGCACGTCGCCGCAGCGTTGGGTATGATGCACTTTTAGCATCTGAACGGTGTCGCCATGCCCGCCATGCAGTCGAACCCATTGACACCTTTCGAACTATCCGATGGCGAATTGTTCGACCTTGCGCCGACTGCGCTTCTGCTCGAGGACTTCAGCGAGGTCTACTGTCTGATTGCCGATTGGCGAGCGGCGGGCGTCACTGACATTGAAGCTTTTCTTGCATCACGACCGGACGCCATCGCTGATTTTTTCTCACGTATTCGCCTGATCCGGGGCAACCAACGGTCGCTCAGCCTCTACGAAGCCGCGAGTGCACAGGAGCGTGCCGCAGCGGCAAGCACCATCTACGCCCGCGAAGACAACATCGCCCCGATTGCTGAGATTGCCAGCCTGTGGCGTGGCGAGCGCAACTTCTCTGTCGACATGGTGAACCACACGCTCACGGGTCGCCGATTACATGTGAGGTTGAATGTCAATTTGCTGGCCGATGTCGCTCGACCATGGGATCGCGTACTCCTTGCCGTTGAAGACCTCAGCGCGCAGCGCGCTGCACAGGAAGCGTTACGTGAAAGTGAAAGCTACGCCCGCGGCTTGTTCGAGCTCTCGCCCGTGTCGCTGTGGGTGGAAGACTTCAGCGAAGTCAAGGCGCTCCTCGATGCCGTGCGAGATCAAGGAATTACTGACTTCCGAACGTTCATTGACGTGCATCCGGAGTTTGTCGTGTCGTGCATGGAACGCATCCGTGTGATCGACATGAATAAGGCGACGATTTCGCTCTATGGCGCTTCGAGCAAAGCGGAACTTCTCGCCCGGCTCTCAGAGGTGTTTCGCGATGAAATGGCACGTGGCTTCGGTGAACAATTGCTCAACAGTTGGAATGGGGCGCTGTTCCAAACACGTGAAACGCTGAATTACTCACTTCGCGGCGACCCAATACACCTGCACATGCAGTGGGCGGTATTGCCCGGACACGAAGCGAATTGGGATCTTGTCCAGGTTGCGATGACTGACATTACGGCGCGGAAAAAAGCGGAGTCCTACCTTGAGTTTTTAGGGAAGCATGACGCCCTCACCAAACTTCGAAATCGCGCGTTCTACGATGACGAAATCGCTCGGCTTAACCGGCGTGGTCCGTTTCCGATTGGCGTACTCTCTGTCGACCTCAACGGACTCAAACAGGTCAACGACGAATATGGGCATGCTGCGGGTGACTCGCTACTACGCCGCGCTGGGGAAGCGCTCAAGAAGGCTGTGGGAGAGAACATGCAGGTCGCACGGGTCGGCGGCGACGAGTTTTGCTGTCTGCTACCGCGCTTTGGCGAAGCTGAAATGGCCGTTCTCGCCGAGAGTATCCGAATGGTTGTTGACCTCAATAACCAGTTCTACCAGGGCCCAAAACTATCTCTGGCAATAGGTACCGCCGTTTGCGCGAGCGCAGGAACACTAGATCGCGCCTTGCGTCTGGCCGACGATGCGATGTACGCAGCAAAGCGCGTGTACTACAAAGAGAATCACGACACGCTGCACGACGGCCCGCGATAGGCTGACCAAAGTTGCGCTCTTTAGTTGATACGCCCGAAGCGTGTCGGCGATCATCGACGCGCGATCACCTGTTCGCGAAGGACCTTGACTCGCACGAATGAGATCAGCACGTGACCGCGCTTACGCGCCGTCCACGCCCCGCGGGAAATGATGTCGAATAGGCGCGCTCCGAGCGCTCGATCCGTTGTGAGATCGCTTCGTTTGCCGACGTAACCGCGAACACAATCAACGCAGCGAACGCGACTGCCGTCCGACGCGCTGCTTGCCCGCCCCCACCGCTTTGATAAACCCGTCTGCGGGTTCCGTGCGTCTAACGAAAGCAGTGAGTTGCTGGAAACGCGAACAATTTTCAACACAATTAATTGCAATGGCATTTTTAATGCAGTCAAGATTTTTCTTAAATAATTTGAAAAAAACTGGCGCACTTCAAATTTTTCCGTCGTCTTTACAGACAGGAAGCGTTAACACTAGGACTAAACAACGAAACATCACGTCAACCACTTGTCGAGTTTTCTGGAGTCTACCGATGCCAATTGATTGATTTTGGCTGTCGATTCCATGCATTTGTCATGCGTTTTTCGGAACCGCTGTGGTGGAGTGTTGTCATCGTTTTTTGGCTCTGTTCGGAGACCTAGTGCCGACGCAATTGTGTAACGCGATTGGAGGCAACTATGGAAACAGGCAAGTTTGGCAAGTCGTTCGGAATTCTTCCGCACGCGTCGTTCATGAAGAAGTCTGGTGCATATCGCCTGAGCGATTTTCACTACGACCCGTTGGTAAAAGTCGCCGGACGCTCCGCGTTCGTGCGCATGCAAGACCACATCGATCATATGTATCAAGGCATGGATGTGGTGCACAGTTTCGAGGACGCATCCGGGCAAATTTTCGACTGCGTACCTATTGAGCAGCAGCCCGGCCTGCGCGACGCGCGCGGCCCTCTGCTAACACCGCCTGACATGAGCCGCGCTCCGACGATGGCGGGGCCCGGTGCAGATCAGCGCACGGCCGAAGCGCGGCTACCTAGCACCGACCGTCACGGCAACTTGCGTGTCGCGCCGGAGGGGACAGTGCCGATCCGGCGCATCACGCTGCATGAGCTGACGCGCTTTCGCGATTTGAACGCGTTCTTCAAAAA
>JAKPSO010000462.1 GCA_029571495.1 Pseudomonadota bacterium | reverse complement strand
GTGTCGGGGCTCTTCGGTGTGCTCGCGTCCGGTGACTCCATCGGCATGTCTGGCGGCACCACGGGCGGCGGCGTGTCTTGCGCGGCGGCGTAGGCAACGAGTGCGCCAGCGACGGCCGCGGCAAGAAGTTGATTTCTACGGAGAAAGCGGTGTGAATTCATATGGTTACAGATTGTAGGGACGCGTAGAGCCAAACGACGCAGACGCGGCACTTTCGTTGGTAACCGGTTGTAATCCTAGGAAGCCGCGGGCAGAGTCCTAGCGCGTACACACGCATGTCCAATTAGTCCGGCGCTCCGAGCACGAGCGTAATAGTGATAGGCGACGTCGTGAAGTCGTACGCACGCTGTATGACCTTGAAAAATACCGGCGGTTCATCGAGCGTAACGCGCATCAGGTCGCCCACCTGCGGCATGGTCATTCCGGGTTCAGCGTTCGTTGAGAACGTGAACTCCGTACTGCGAACGAGTTTTTGCGCCGTTGGCGTAAGAGTGAGTTTGAGTTCCATGGGCTTCGGTTAAGTCGCGTTCAAAGGTGCGATGCGATCGCGCCTTATTGCACTTTGAGCCAAGCCACCGTGTCTTCAAGAGCGCGCGCGAAACGTTTCATCATTTCAGCAATTTCTGCCTCGGTGATGATCAGCGGTGGGCTGAACGCGACGATGTCGCCGCCCATCACGCGCAGAATCAAACCATGCTCTTGCGCGCGGCGCACAAGATAGGCACCAACTCCACGTTTTGGATCGAAGGGTTTGCGCGCCGTTGGATCCTCCGCCAACTCAACCGCGCCAATCAAGCCAACACTGCGCACGTCGCCGATGATCGCGTGGCCCGCGAATTGCTGCAATCCGTGCTGAAAGTTAGGCGCAACGTCACGCACATGACCAACGATGTTGCGTTCCTCGTAAATCTTCAGAGTTTCGAGCGCAATCGCGCAACCTAGCGGATGTCCAGAGTAGGTGTAGCCGTGACCGAAAACGCCAACGCTTGCACTAGCGTCGGCGCAGGCCTGATAAATCTTGCCACTGACGTACAGCGCCGAGAACGGTGCGTACGCGGAGGTAATCATCTTCGCGGTGGTGAGCAAATCAGGTTCAAGATTGAACGTCTGCGATCCAAACAAGTTGCCTGTGCGTCCGAAGCCAGTAATCACTTCATCCGCGATGAACAAGATTTCGTATTTCTTCAAAATGGCTTGAACTTTTTCGAAGTACGTCGGGGGCGGCACGATTACGCCGCCGGCGCCTTGTACCGGTTCGGCGATGAAGCCGCCAATCGTGTCCGGCCCCTCCGCGAGGATCAAGGCCTCGAGTTCTTCCGCAAGACGTGTCGCGAAGTGTTCTGGCGATTCACCATCTTTGGCAAATTGGTACGGATGTGGACAACCTACGCGAAGCACGCCGTCAATCGGGAGATCGAAGTGTTGGTGCATCGTCGGAATACCCGAGAGCGATGCCGTCGCGACAGTCACGCCGTGATAGCCCTTGGCGCGTGCGATGATCTTTTTCTTCAGGGGCTTGCCAATTGCGTTGTGGTAGTAGCGCACGAGCTTGAACGCGGTGTCGTTGGCCTCCGAGCCCGAGTTTGCGAAGATCACGCGGCCTTCGCGCAGGGCCTGCGTCGGTGCGAGCGACATCAGTTTTTCGCTGACTTCAGCTACGACGTTGTGGGCCTTACCCGAGAACGAGTGGTAGTACGGCAACACGTCCATCTGCCGTTTCGCGGCTTCGCCAAGTCGTTTCTCGCTAAAACCGAGCGAAGCGCACCATAGCCCCGCCATACCTTCGATGTAGCGCTTGCCGGTGTCGTCAATCACTTCAATGCCATCGCCGGCGACGATCATCAGCGGCGCGTCTTTCTCAATCGCACGCAAATTCGTGTAGGGGTGAAAGTGGTTGGCAACGTCTTTTTTTGCCAATGCGCCAATGACGGCGGTCGAAGCGGTGGGTGCGTTCATGAGGCTAAGCGATTCAAGGTCAGGAGTTCGCCATTATCGGCGATTGACACGTTGTGCGCCGCACCTCGGTGCAGGCGACCGGTTAAGCGATTTTTTGAATCGTTTCGCTATCGCTAGCGCGCTCAATGGCCGCAGCGTCTGCTTCCCTCGCAGTGCTCGCTTTCTTATTTGCGGCTTTCGCTTCATAGAGTGC
>JAKPSO010000453.1 GCA_029571495.1 Pseudomonadota bacterium | reverse complement strand
ATGGAATTTGTGGATAACGGCAAGCGCACGGGCTTTGACATAGAGCTGACCGAAGCGTTGGCAAAGTCAATGGGCAAGCAAGTCGAATGGATCGACATTGATTTCAAAGGGCTTATTCCGGGGCTGATTGCGAAGCGCTTCGATGTTGCGATGTCTGCGATTTACATCACCGACGAGCGCAAAAAAGTGGTGGATTTCAGCGATTCCTACTACGCCGGCGGCTTGGTGGCGATGGTCAAAAGCGACAACAGCGCGATCAAGAAGCTCGCCGATCTTGATGGCAAAAAGGTCACTGTGCAGGTGGGCACGAAGTCAGTAGGCTACTTGCAGCAGAACTTCCCGAAAGTGCAGCGCGTCGAGGTGGAGAAGAATCAAGAGATGTTCGCGCTGGTGGATATCGGACGTGCGGATGCGGCCGTGACCGGCAAGCCTGCGGCGTATCAATACGTGCGCACACGCCCCGGTCTGAAAGTGTTGGACGAGCAAATTACCACTGAGGAATACGGCATTGCATTGCGCAAAGACACGCCGGAGCTGACCAAGGCGATCAACGTTGCGCTTGCCAAGATTAAGGCTGATGGCACGTATGCTGCGCTCGTGAAAAAGTGGTTTAGCAACGCCAAGTAACGTCGCGCAGCTTTCCCATTGGAACTCGATTTCTCACCGGTCTGGGCGGGCTGGCCCGAGCTGCTGCGCGGTGCGGCGATCACCGTCGAGATCACGGCGGCGTCGCTGCTGCTCGGGTGCGTCCTTGGGCTGCTCGTTGGCATTGGCCGACTAAATCCCGCGCGGCGACTGGTCTATTGGGCGTGCACCGCGTATGTCGCGGTGATTCGCGGGACTCCCCTCTTGGTGCAGCTCTTTATCTTGTTCTTTGGGTTGCCCCAGTTTGGCATCTTGCTGCCTGCGTTTGTGTGTGGCGTGCTCGGCATGGGCATTTATTCGGGTGCGTATGTTTCGGAGATTGTGCGCGGCGCGATACAGTCCGTTGACCGCGGGCAAATGGAAGCCGCGCGCTCGATTGGCCTTTCGGCATCACAGGCGATGCAGTCCGTGATCCTGCCGCAAGCGGTGGTGCGCATGATTCCCCCGCTCGGAAATGAGTTCATTGCGCTGATCAAAAACTCAGCTTTGGTGTCGCTCCTGACAATTCACGATTTAATGCACGAGGGACAAAAAATCATCAGTGTGTCCTACCGTTCACTCGAGGTGTATCTTGCCATCGCAGTGGTTTACTTTGTGTTGACGGGCCTCACCTCGCTCGCGCTGCGACACATCGAGCAGCGCCTGCGCGCCGGTGGCATGGTGCAATGAAAACTACGCAGAGCGACGCCGCGCCTATCGTCAGCATTCGCGGATTACGAAAATCCTTTGGCGATCACGAGGTTCTCAACGGCATCGACCTTGATGTCTTCGCGCAACAAGTGGTGGTGATAGTCGGGCCGAGCGGGTCGGGCAAAAGTACGTTCTTGCGCTGCTGCAACGGTCTTGAACTCGCGCAGAGCGGGCGCGTGGAAATTTGCGGACGCACGCTGGTCGATGGTGGACGACTGCTCGCGGAGGCTGAGCTAAACGCATTTCGCGAAGACGTGGGCATGGTGTTCCAGTCATTCAATCTGTTTCCGCATCTTTCGGCGTTGGATAACGTCACGCTGGGTCCGAGAAAACTGCGCCGTGCTAGCCGCGCAGATGCGGATCGAGACGCGCTCGCGTTGCTAGCCAAAGTTGGGTTGGCGGACAAAACGCATGCGATGCCCGCGAGCCTTTCGGGCGGACAGAAACAGCGCGTAGCCATCGCCCGCGCGCTCGCGATGAAGCCGCGTGTGATGCTGTTTGATGAGCCCACTTCGGCGCTCGATCCGGAGCTTGTTGGCGAGGTATTACAGGTGATGAAGCTCCTCGCAAGCGAGGGCATGACGATGATGATCGTGACCCACGAAATGGGTTTTGCGCGCGAGGTAGCCGATCTAGTCGTGGTGATGGATGAAGGCCGAATCGTTGAATCCGGTTCGCCACAGACGATCTTTAGTCATCCGGCGCAACCACGCACGCGTGAATTTCTGCAAGCGGTGCTTTCGCGCGCGTAACGCCTTGCTGCACGCCGGTGTAAGCAAGGCCGTGCAGGCCGCTACCCCTTCTTCGGCCGCTTACAGTTCGCGGTGCTGATTTGCTTGCCGCGCGCGACGCTCAGCGCGCCGGGTGGCGCG
>JAKPSO010000816.1 GCA_029571495.1 Pseudomonadota bacterium | reverse complement strand
CGCGACAACACCGTGGTGATCGCCGCCGTCAACGTGGTCTTGCCATGATCCACGTGTCCAATCGTGCCCACGTTTACGTGCGGCTTCGTACGCTCAAACTTGCCTTTTGCCATGATCAATACCCTCGTGAGGTGTGTTTCAAAGAATAGAAATTGGTGCCCATGATGCGGATCGAACGCACGACCTCTCCCTTACCAAGGGAGTGCTCTACCACTGAGCTACATGGGCGGATGTTTGGGGTCTCTCGCGAAATCGCAAACATCGAACCATTACTCGGCCCGACAACGTATGGAGCGGGTGAAGGGAATCGAACCCTCGTCATAAGCTTGGAAGGCTTCAGCTCTACCATTGAGCTACACCCGCAGTAGCTTGGTTAACACCAAACGAACCGCACATCACCAGATCAACAACGCTGCGTTTTGCGACAACCCACACAGGCGCACTGGCGGAAAAGACGCGGTCCGCTAATTAACACGTCGTGTCAGCAAGCTGAAACGACATGAAATTGGTGGAGAGGGCTGGATTCGAACCAGCGTACTCATAGAGGGCAGATTTACAGTCTGCTGCCATTAACCACTCGGCCACCTCTCCACGCGGAGGAACTTAGAATTATGCAGCATCTACGTGTCCGCGTCAACCCGGATGGTGCGTCGCGACATGAACTCGCGCGGCAAACAACTTTTGACCGCCAACGATTGTCGCTGCTCGATCTAAGCCCGTTTCCGGACTAAGTCGACTTTGCCAAAAATATTCGCGACAACACCTTCCCACGGCGCATAAGGCGCAAAAGGTGCTCGCGATTTTTGGCGGAAGCGGTGAGATTCGAACTCACGAACGGGTTGCCCCGTCGCCGGTTTTCAAGACCGGTGCCTTCAACCGCTCGGCCACGCTTCCTGCACTACTCAACAACACTTGAACTCTACGGACCGGCCGGTTTTAGCTTCGCTAGTCCAGTCGCTCTCGCGACTTGGGACCAAGACCGGTGCCTTCAACCGCTCGGCCACGCTTCCTTCAACATGGGATTCTAGAGGGAAACGCCAGACACCCCTCGGAAATGGTGCACGTGAGCGTGTTGTTGTATGTAGTTTTTTTGCGTTGTAAAACTACAAACCTATGCCTTTCCACGCAATCCCTTCCCCTGTCCGGCTCCATGCGACTGTTGCACGAATCACGGACGTGCTTGCAGCACGTAGCGCAACACGGCGCGCGGCCTACCTCGAAACAGTCGTCAAACACCGCACGCAGCGTCTCAAACGACGCCGCTTGTCAGCCGCAAATTTGGCACACGGCTATGCCGCGCTACCCAATGGCGACAAACTCAAAGTTGTGAGCGAACCGGTGCCGATGATTGGCATCGTCTCGTCTTACAACGATGTGCTCTCCGCGCATCAGCCGATGAAGGACTACCCCGCGATCATCGCGGACGAAGTTCGCAAACATGCCGCAGTGGCGCAGTTCGCGGGTGGCGTGCCGGCGATGTGCGACGGCGTGACGCAGGGTCAACCGGGCATGGAACTCTCGCTCTTTTCGCGCGATGTCATCGCGATGTCAACCGCGGTCGCGCTGTCGCACGATTTGTATGACGGCGCGATGCTCCTAGGCGTGTGCGACAAGATCGTGCCGGGACTACTGATCGGTGCGCTCTCTTTCGGGCATTTGCCCGCGATCTTCGTGCCCGCTGGGCCGATGCCGAGCGGCCTGTCGAACAAAGAAAAATCGGAAGTTCGCAAATTGCACGCACAAGGAAAAGTTGCGCCGTCGGCGCTCCTTGAGGCTGAAATGGCCGCGTACCACAGCGAAGGCACGTGCACGTTTTACGGCACCGCGAACAGCAATCAGATTCTGCTCGAAGCAATGGGCTTGATGATTCCCGGCGCTTCATTCGTACCGCCGAACGATCCGCGTCGCACCGCATTGACGCGTGCGGCAAGCCAGCGCATTGCAGCGCTTTCAAAGCAATCGCGCGGGCTCGGCGAGTGGGTCAACGAGCGCGTTTTGGTGAACGCCATCGTCGCCTTGCTGGCGACCGGCGGCTCGACCAACCATACGATGCATTGGGTGGCGATTGCGCGCGCGGCGGGCTTTGAACTGACTTGGCAAGACATTGACGCACTCTCAAAAGTGACGCCGCTCTTGACACGGCTTTATCCCAACGGCGAAGCCGATGTTAACGACTTTAACCGCGTCGGCGGCACCGCGTTTTTGCTCCGCGAATTGCTCGACGCTGGGCTACTGCACGAGAACGTTGAGACCGTGATGGGCGAGGGTTTGCGGGCATACGCACATGCGCTCGACGCGCATTCCACGACACTCCACTATCAGCCCGCAGTCGCGTGTTCGCTCGATGAAACCGTCTTACGCCCTGTCGCAAAACCGTTCAGTCCAGAAGGCGGGTTGCGGGCGCTGGCTGGCAATCTCGGACAGGCAGTCGTGAAGATTTCGGCGGTTGCGCCGGAGCATCGTTTGATCACGGCACCCGCACACGTCTTCGACGCGCAGGCGGAAGTGATTGCGGCGTTCAAAGCCAATCGCTTCACTGCGGACGCGGTGGTCATCGTTCGCAATCAAGGGCCGCGCGCATGCGGCATGCCCGAGCTGCATCAGCTCACACCCGCGCTCTCGGTGCTCCTCGATCGCGGGCTGAAAGTTGCGTTAGTGACGGATGGCCGCATGTCCGGCGCATCAGGCAAAGTGCCCGCGGCGATTCATGTCACGCCCGAGGCTGCGGCCGGTGGGCCACTCGCGCGCGTGATGGACGGTGACCTCGTCACCGTCGATTGCGAAAGCGGGGCGCTGACGTTACATGTCGACGACGCAACGTTGGCCAGTCGACAGAGCGCTCCCACGCCCGAGTCACAAACGGGATGGGGTCGCGAGCTCTTCTCGGTGTTCCGCGACAATGTAAGCGACGCGCACTTGGGTGCCTCGGTATTCTTCAAATAAATCGTTCTCATAAATCGCCATGAATCTCGAAGCTACTCTCCGCAAACTTAGTTACGTCCCGGTCATTGAAATCGATCACGCAGACGACGCGCTGCCCCTAGCCGAAGCCTTGGTCGCGGGCGGTATCGGTTGCATCGAAGTCACACTGCGCACCGCTGCGGGCTTGCCCTCCATCAAAGCGATTGCCGCTTCGAACGTACCGCTCATGGTGGGCGTGGGCACGGTCACGCGCGCTGAGCAAGTGGCGGCGTGTGTGGATGCCGGCGCGAAATTCGCGGTATCGCCGGGCTTCACCGACGCCCTTGGTGCAGCGTGTCGAAGCGCGTCTTTGCCGTTGCTCCCGGGCACCGTCACACCGAGCGAGGTCCTGCGCGCTCTGGACGCGGGTTTCACGATGTTGAAGTTTTTTCCGGCGTCGCTGTACGGTGGAGTGGCTTGGCTCAAAGCCATCTACGGCCCAATTCCGCAAGCAACCTTTTGCCCCACGGGCGGCATTCAAGACGCGGATATCCCCGCGTATTTGGCGTGTCCGAATCTGGCGGCATTCGGCAGCTCTGCCGTCGCGCCGCGCGCGCTGATCGCCGAGAAAAACTGGAGCGAGATTACGGCGCGTGCGACGAAACTAATGGCGGTCGTTCGGAGCGCGCGACCGCTCCATCGGCAATGCTGAGTCGACAAACGCGAAGTTTTGGTTAAATTCGCGGCAATCTTACCAATGCCCGGTCAACGCATGTTCCGTCAGCCGAAAGCCACTCTCATTGCCGCGCTCTGCTTTCTTGCGGCGGCAGCTGCATCGTTCGTCTCTGCGGCCACGCTTACAGTCACCAATCTGAATGATGCCGGCGCGAACTCGCTACGCGGACAAATCGCAACAGCTGCAGCGAACGACACGATCAACTTTGCGGTATCAGGCACGATCACCCTTACGAGCGGCCAACTGTCCGTGAATAAACCGCTCACTATTCACGGTCCAGGTTCGTCGGTGTTAACCGTTTCTGGAAATGACGTCAACCGTATTTTCAACATTACCGACAACGTCAGCTGGATAGATTCGCCCGTTGCGATCTCAGGTTTGACGCTGACCAAAGGCAACGCCACGCCAGGCGCTTGGACAGTCTGCCCCATCTCCGGATCGGGGGGAGCAATTTTTTCTGCCGAGTCCCTCACGTTGATCGACGTCATTATCGATGACAACAAAACGGCGCGCAACGGCGGGGGCGTATCGTGGTTTCCATCGATGGGCGGGCAAGTTTTTTCAATAACCGACTCAACGGTGAGCAACAATTCGGCCACCTGCACGGGCAGCGCAAACACCGGCAGTCAAGGCGGCGGCTTGATGCTCAGCCCGGATACGGCATCTGGGCTTGGCGTGACGGCAACCGTGGCGCTTGAGCGAGTGCGAATCGTCAACAACACAGCAGGGCGTTTTGGCGGTGGTGTCGCCTACTTCGTACCAGATACGTTGGTGATCAAAGATTCTGTTCTTTCTGGAAACGTCGCTGTGACTGGCAATGGCGGCGGCATCCTGCTCGGAACGACGCCAGCTCAGCAATACGGGTACGGTTCGAGGCTGGCGTTAGATCGGTCTGAAGTTTCAAACAACACTGCGCAGTATGGAGGCGGCGTGTTCGCAGTCAACGACTCGCCCGCAGCGCAATCCGCGTCTGGCGCGGGAGGGCTTGTGTCGGTGAACTCCACGATTTCGGGAAACACTGCGTTGACCGACGATGGCGGCATAGCACTGTATGGCAATGTGTTCGCGTACATCATGAACTCGACGCTTGCCTTCAACCAAGCGACCGGCGCGGGCAGCAATGCCGGGGGCATGCTTCTCAACAATGGATTCGTATCGGGTGCAGTGCCGCCGACGGAGAACCGCCCCAATCAAGTTTCGCTTTCGAACTCGATTCTTGCCAAGAACTTGGCAGCCGATAGTAGCGCGCCTGATCTAAACTTCCGAGTCAACGGTACACCACAATCCGCTGTCGAAGCCGGTTTCAACTTGATTCAGTCCTATCCAGCCTCCTCTCTCGCGCTGGCGGGAAACGGCAACAATATTGTCGGAGTCGACCCGATGCTAGCTTCGCTTGAGCTCAACGGGGGGCGCACTCAAACCCACGCGTTGTTAGCCTCTAGCCCCGCTATCGACATGGGCGGGCCATACCCGAACGGAGGCCCGAACCCCGTAGTGACGACGGACCAGCGCGGCGCGGGCTTTGCGCGTCAAATCGGCAGCTCTAGAGACATCGGCGCATTCGAATACGGTGGCTCGCCGAGGAACACTTGTCTTGACCTCAATGGTGATGGCTCGGCGGGCGAGCCGGGTATCGACGGCGTGTTGTTAGCGCGTTATTTGTTCGGCTTACGTGGCGCGGCGCTTACCTCGGGGTTGACGCTGACTGGTGTCCGCAGTAGCCCGTCGCAGATAGCAAGTTTTATCGGCGACGCGTCCGCTTACGACGTGATCGGTCGGGCCGTTGCACAGCCCACGGCGCTAGTAGACGGTCTGATCCTGATGCGACTCATGCTGGGCGTACCTGACGCGGCGTTACTCGCGGGCATCTCACTCCCAACGGGCGCTGCACTAACGATGGCTGCTGACATTCGCAGCAACATTAACACCCGTTGCGCGATGAGTTTCTAATCATCAGACCTGCGTCGCGACCCAGCTGGAAATCGCCGAGCGGATTGAATCGATTTCGCCGATGGGAGGCGCGACCGAGAATCGCACCTCGGGGTGCGTGTTTTGCACGGCCTCGATGAGCGCAGCGAGGTCGT
>JAKPSO010000417.1 GCA_029571495.1 Pseudomonadota bacterium | reverse complement strand
GGATATGCGCATGGTGACGCGACAACGCGCCACGCAGCGACGTTGCAGCGTCGGCGTCTTCCAACGCACAAACATCGGGTTCAAATTCTGTGATGATCGGAAGCATACCCTGCCAATCAGCGCGCGACGCTACAGCGACGAGGCGAAACTTATCGCGATGCTGTCGCAATACCGCGAGCGTGCTCGCGCCGATTGAACCTGTCGCGCCGAGAAGCGCCACGCCGATCATCGCGCAACCTTAAACCGAGATTCTTCATTAGACGGCCTTAGGCCTGCGCGAGTGCTGCCGGCGCATTCGGGCGCATCTTGAATGCAATTTTTGTTCGCCGTAGCCCCGCTACGACGAAAAAAATCGCATTCAACCTGCATCCCGACTGCTCGCGGCATCCCTTCGCGCCCTAATGAATACTCTCGGTTGTAAAGAAACAATTTCACAATACGGGTTTGACCAGCGAGATCAATAAAGTTGCAATCGGCAACACCGAGAGTTGCGCGTCGATGCGATCAAGCACACCGCCGTGCCCCGGCAGCAACTGACTTGAGTCCTTCATTCCGGCTTGGCGTTTAAGTTGCGACTCCCACAGGTCACCCATCACCGCGAACGCGCCGAGACCTGCGCCAAGCACCGCCGCGATTGCCACTTCAAACGCAGTGCTCACCAGACCAAGATAGAACGCCGACGCAGCAGTCCACAACGCCGCCGCTGCCAATCCTCCAATCGCGCCTTCGCGTGTTTTGCCCGGGCTAATCGCTGGCGCGAGCTTTACGCGACCGAATTTACGTCCGACAAAATATCCGGCAATGTCCGCCACCACTGTGATCACCAACACCGCGATCAAAAACGCGACGCCGAGACGTTGCAACGCGACCGCAGAAATCCACGCGCCTGCAATCAGCAGCGGCAACGTGACCAACCCGGGAAATGTGGCAATGCTGATCGAACGGACCGACAACTGCCGCGGCGCCACACCAAGCCAAAATATTGCGACGACAAGAAGGAAAGCTCGAAGCAGCAACGGGTTTGGCGTGTTCGCGACGAAGAAAAGCCAGCACAGCCCTGAGAGCAGCACTGCGAAGCAAACCCACTGCGCGGCCCTCAGCCCTGTGGTTGCAGCCTGCGACAAACGCACGCCTTCCCACATTGCGCACACACACATGACAGCCACCAACGCCGCCCAAAGCGGTGCCGAGCCTGTGGCGAGCGTGCCGATCACGACGGCGGCTATCAGCACGGCCGTGATGACGCGCTGCTGCAAGTTAGATCGTGGGCTCGCGGTCATCAATTAAGCGGTGGAAGCAGATGAACTGAGCACAGGAGCGGCGCGCACCTGTTCGCCCGTCTTGCCGAATCGGCGCTCACGTGCCGCAAACCATTGCATGGCCTCATCGAATTCATCCTCGCCGAAATCAGGCCAAAGCGTGTCCGTGAAAAAGAGCTCGGTGTACGCAAGCTGCCAAATCATGAAATTACTGATGCGGCGCTCACCACCGGTGCGAATGAAAAGATCCGGATCGGGTTGCCCGGCGAACGACAAGTACTGCGTGAACTGCGACGCGTCGCCCGCGGCGCTCGCCTTGCCGACAGCCTGCTCGATATCCCAGCGACCTCCGTAATTCACTGCGACGTTGAAGTTCAGTCGCGTATTGTTCCGCGTCATTTCCTCGGCCTCGACAATCATCGCACGCGTCGCTTCTGGAAGCGCCGTGACGTCACCGATCGCACGAAAGCGAATCCCGTTCTCGTGCAGCTTCTGC
>JAKPSO010000413.1 GCA_029571495.1 Pseudomonadota bacterium | reverse complement strand
GTGGTCGTCATCCGACACCGCGATCGGCATGGCGTTGGCTTGCACGACGTTGCGGCTGCTGAACACGTTGCCGGGCTCTATCGCGAAAAGCTGGTGTCCGCGCGCTTGCGCCGCGCGCATCATGGCCACGGACGAATCCTTGTAGGCCTTGAGTTTTTGGATGGGGTCGAGGTGGAACGCTAGCTTCATAGATGCGGAGGATAGCCGTGCCGAGGTTCTCGATATGGCTTTGTCGCCGAAACGACCGTCATACGGCGCTTATGGCAGGTTTTTTCCTGGAGTCGATTTTGCGAAAAACGCGGCGTAAGCGCCAAACAGTAGCGCCTAGAGCCCAAAAGCTGTTACTTGCGTGTGGCAGGGTTCGTCACGGTGACGGTTGTGATGCGCGCACGTTCGCCCGCGAGGAGGCCAGCCAGTCGCGCACGCTCGGATTCGTACGTGGCAGCGGTATCGGCGCGTTCACGACGCTTCTTCGCAACGGCCTGCGCGAGGCGCTCCAGTTCCGCAGCAGAGGGGCCGGGCAATGCGTTTGCCTTTGCCGCGTTGTTCGGGGCAGTGGGCGCCGCTTTGCCGCTTGCTGCAGCTGGCGCTGTCGGTTTGGCTGGGCCTGACTTCGCGGTGCCGGACGCGGGCGCAGCGGCCGCAGGAGTTTCCGCTGCTGGTGCCGCCGCCGCAGCAAGCACAGCGGGGTTCGCGGCAAGGCCTTTGATTTCGTCGTCCAGCGCGGCGAGATGACGGTCGCGCACGCGATCGAAGTCACGCAAATCGGTATAGGTCGCGAGAAGTGCTTTGTCTTTGCGCTCGCGCTCAGTCTGCGCGATTTTCGATTTCTCGTCGTCAGCGGCGCGGGCAGCGGCTAAGCGTTTTTCGTCAGCCGTCATCGCGCGCTCTACTGTACTCTTGACGGTGCCGTCGGTGCGGATTTCCTTGCGAGCGCGATCCACCGCATCCGGCGGGACTGTGTCGCTGTAATGTGTCTTACCGTTGGCGTCGGTCCATTTGTAGAGCTGGGCGTGGCTTTGATGTGCACCAAAGGCCGCACACGCTGTCGCGAGCAATGACGCCCACGGCCAGCGTGACCCACGAACCTGCAAACGACTACTCAGCGACTCCATACGATCCTCGATACGCCTCGATCTTTTCCTTGTACTCCGTCAATGACGCGGTGGCGTCAACGAGTTCAAGGACATCAGGCAATGACACAATGGCAACAACAGGAATACCGACTGTTGCCTCAACCTCTTGAACTGCAGATTGTGTGCCAGTGCCACGCTCTTTCCGGTCCAGCATGATGAGAACCCCCGCGGGGACAGCGCCGTGCGCGCGAATGATTTCGACGGACTCGCGCACGCTGGTGCCCGCCGTAATGACGTCGTCGACAATCAAAACGCGACCAGACAGCGGCGCGCCGACGATGACGCCGCCCTCACCGTGATCTTTGGCCTCTTTGCGGTTGAACGAATACGGCAGATTGTGACCTTTTTCGGCAAGTCCAATCGCGAGCGCGGAGACCAGCGGGATGCCCTTGTACGCCGGGCCGAAGGTCATGTCGAAGGCGACACCCGAGGCCAGCGCTGCGTCTGCATAATAGCGACCGAGTTTAAGCAGTGATTCACCGTCGTTGAACAATCCGCTGTTGAAAAAATACGGCGACAAGCGGCCCGATTTGGTCTTAAATTCTCCAAATCGCAACACATCGCACTCCAATGCGAAGCGCAAAAATTCCTGTCGAAACGTATTGGAAACGGTCATAAGTGATTCAAACGCGCCGCGCGCGCCTTTGTAAAAACGTTGAAAGTCCGATTATTTTCGCGCGTTTGAGCTTTTCGTGCGCGCCAACCTGAATGCAACATGAAAATTGTCACGCTCAATGCCAACGGGATCCGCTCCGCGCACAACAAGGGCTTAGCCACGTGGATGTCCAGTCTGCGCGGCTGGGACGTGTTTTGCCTGCAAGAAATGAAGGCGCACGAATCAGATATTCCTGAGGAAATGCTGCGACCAAAAAAATCACACGGCCACTTCTTCCCGGCCGAACGTAAGGGCTACTCTGGTACGGCTGTCTGGACGAAGCAAAAGCCGCTGAACGTCCAGCGTGGCTTCGGCGCGTCGGAATTTGATAGCGAGGGACGATATCTTGAGGTCGACCTCGGGCCGCTTGCCGTGGTGTCGCTGTATCTGCCTTCGGGCGCGGCGGGCCCAGAGCGGCAGGCGAGCAAGGATCGCTTCCTCACGGAATTTCCGAAGCACTTGCATGCGCTGCGAAAGCGCGGCAAAGAAATCGTCATTTGCGGCGACTTCAACATCGCGCACAAAGAAATCGACCTGAAGAATTACAAGTCGAACAAGAAAAACTCCGGGTTCCTGCCGCACGAGCGCGAATGGCTGACGCATGTGTTCGACGAGATCGGGTTCGTGGACGTGTTTCGAACGCTCGATCAGCGGCCCGAGCAGTACACATGGTGGAGCAATCGCGGCGACAGTTGGAACAAGAACGTCGGGTGGCGTCTGGACTATCAAATCGCGACGCCCGGCATCGCGGCGACCGCGAAGAGCGCGTCAATTTATTTAGATGAGCGCTTTTCGGACCACGCGCCGTTGATCATCGACTACCGTTTTTCAGTCTAGTCGTTGGGCCGTCGCGTGGCGCTCCAGCTCCGCGCGTGTTGCGCACGCGCGCCCCGCGTTCGTCGTTCATCCCGCGTTTCCGGCACTTGGTCGCAGCAAGGCGTTTGACTCCTTGACGTTGGCGGCAATCACTTT
>JAKPSO010000409.1 GCA_029571495.1 Pseudomonadota bacterium | reverse complement strand
AAAACAACAACGACGTTGAAGGCAAGAACAAGAGCTTTAACGTCGACGCGTCCATTTCGTACAAATGGAACGACAAGCTTGAGCTCACGTTGGAAGGCGTCAACCTAACCAACCAGGCGAACGATCAGTTCATCAGCCGCGCACGCAATAGTTCGGTTGTGTACAACGTGACTGGCCGTGAAGTGATGGCTGGTTTCCGTTACAAGTTCTAGCCAGTGTCAGCGCAAACGTATCTTGCGTCGCGTGCCCAACAGCTGTTGGCTGGGCGGGCGCATTCGCCCGCGTAAAGGCGGGCGAATGGACTCGCGAACGCAAGTTAGAAGCGCGCTGGCCGCGCTCTGTGTGTCATTGAGTGTCTCGTCGTGCGCACTTAATGAACGGAATCAGAGCGCGTCAACCATGCCGATCAGTCACTCGCCCACTTCCCCCGTGCGAGTGGTGTTGGTCGGCGACTCAACCATGGCTGAGCGTACTGGCTACGGAAACGCCTTGTGCGCGCTGTTTGACTCCAACGTCGAGTGCGTCAATCTGGCGCGTGGTGGTCGCAGCTCTAAGAGCTTCCGGGTCGAAGGTCTGTGGGACAACGCGTTGGCACGTCTTCAAACGGATCAAACAACGAAGCGCACTTACGTGCTCATTCAATTTGGCCACAACGATCAACCCGGAAAGGCTGAGCGTTCAACCGACTTGACGACCGAATTTCCGAACAACCTGACCCGCTACGTCCAAGACTCACGCGCCGTGGGAGCCATACCCGTTCTGGTGACGCCATTGACGAGGCGCAGTTTCAAGGCGGGTGTACTTCAAAACGACCTTCGTCCCTGGGCCGAGGCGACCCTGCGTGTGGCGCGCGGCAATGCTGTTCAGGCGATCGATTTGAATGCCGTGAGCTACGCCGCCGTCGCTGCACTGGGCGCTCCCGAGGCCGACACGCTAGCCGAGGAGCCGCCGCCGTCCAGTCCGCTCCCGGCGGGCGTCAAGAGTCGCTTCGACTACACGCACGTGGGCGCGAAGGGCGCAGCATTTTTTTCTCGGCTGATGGCGAAAGAGATCGAGTCACAATTGCCGGAGTTGGCGAGAAATTTGCGCGGGAAGTGAACTCGCGGCTCAACACCAAGCGCTACCGCGGTGGCGTTTCAGGATGCCAGTTGCCGAAGATGTTGTCTACGCTGTAGGCGTACGCCTGTGCCTCTGTGAGTTGGCGCCGTTTACTGGTTGCTTTGGCCGCGCCCGGCCCGGTGGAGCGATGCTCAAAGAAACGTGAATCTTCTGGATAGAAAGTCGTGCGTGTCGATCCCTGCTTCTGCAAGCCGGTCATCGACCACCATCCATCAGGCGCAATATGGTCGTCCATGAAACACTCGATGAACACGCTGCTCCCAATGGCGTTGGGATCAGCATATCGACCGTCCGGCATGGTTATGGCCGGATGCCACGGGCGTCCAAGAGCCGTTGAGGCTGGCGGTACCAGCGCGCTCTCTTTCGAGAGTTTGCATCGCAAGAATACGAGTCCGAACGGCTGGGCGATTTGGGTACTAGGAGCTGTGATGTATCCGTGCGGGAAGACATTCGGCTTCCTTCGTGGACGGCTTACGATCGCGCAGGTTTCGAAAAGTGCTTGGCCAGCGCCGAATATGAAGTCGACGTTGCCGCTCACCTCGCAGTTGCGAAAGTAGCTGCGTCCCGCGTCGACGAAGAGGGTGTCCTGAAACCCGGCGACCTTTACGTTCGACAGCACCGCGCAGTCCGAACCTTTGGCCAGCATAAGCGCGACCGCTTGCGGGTCGTTGGTGTACGTCGGGTCCGTTGGTGGTTTGCGATCATTGTCGAGATAGTCGTACGCGTTCTCGATGGTCAGATTGGTCGCGGCAAAACCCGGCGCACGAACGGTGAGCGTTGCGCAACCGAAAGTGGTCCACGTTCCGACACCGACCGGGCGAGTTTGTCCGGAGTACGCGTCGTAGGTGACAACGCTTTCGTCCCGATGCGTTCCGATCAGCTGAATATTGGGCTTGACTATCTCTATTTTTTCCCGGTAACGACCCGGACGCAGGCTAATGCGCCATGGGCGCTCGGACTGATCCGGGGCGGCGTCGAGCGCCTGTTCAATGGTGCGGAACTGGGCTGTGCCATCGACGTTTTTGCCCACTGAGCCCACATGGCTTGCGTCGACGATGGCGTCGTACGGTGCAGTTGCGGGCCTTGCGTAGTCGCGCGCCTTGGAAGAGCTACAAGCCGTCAAAATGCCGGACGCCCACATCGCGAGCGGGGCAGAAAGAATCTGTCGGCGCTTGTTCCGCATCTCGGAGAACCCCGCGTATCGTGTTGAATTCAAAGGAAACATTTGGAAGATGTCAGACATCCTATGAGCATGCTACACTCCTTTTTGAGTCGCGCCAAAAAAGAAAAGCACGGTGTAGTGACCAATCTAAACAGGAAGGAACGCGAGTGTTCGTCGCCCCACGATCTTGCCTTGACCTCAGGCGCAGCTGCCGACCCAATTCCGTAGTGGTGATGCGCTATGTATGAGAACAGACGCCTAGGGTTGCTCTACGTGCTGCCGTTCGCCATTGGCGTCGCGCTTTTCAAGCTGTTTCCGTTCGTGATGTCGTTTGC
>JAKPSO010000407.1 GCA_029571495.1 Pseudomonadota bacterium | reverse complement strand
CTGGGCAGCGCCCGGAAGCGGGAGCCGGCCAGTTGTGCGCGAAAGAAGTCCCGCTTGTGCTGGTAGAAGGCGGACAGGTCGTCGGCAAAGTCCGGCCGCGCGTTCATGAAATCGGCGATCGCCAGCTGCGAAGGATGATGCACGGTGAACACGACGAACTGGTGCGCCTTGCGGAACTCGGCCATCAGTGGCCGCGGCGCCAGGCAGTAAGCGATCTTCCAGCCCGTGCAGTGGTAGGTCTTGCCGAAGCTCGATATGACGAAACTGCGTTCGCGCAGCTCGGCATGGCGAATGACGCTCTCATGGCGACCGCCGTCGAACACCATGTGCTCGTACACCTCATCGGAGATGAGCCAAATGTCGCATGACGCAATGATCTCGGCGAGTGTGTCCCATTGCGCCCGCGTCCACGTGCGGCCGCTCGGGTTGTGCGGCGTGTTGACGATGATCGCGCGGGTCTTCGCCGTGATCGCCGCGCTGATCGCGTCGAAGTCTGGCTCGAAGGTATTGGCCTTAAGGCGCACCGGCACGGCGACGCCGCCCGCGAGTTCGATGTTCGGGATATAGCTGTCGTAGCACGGCTCCAAGACCATTACCTCGTCACCGGGACGCACCACCGCTAGGATCGTCGAGAGAATGCCCTGCGTCGCGCCGGACGTGATGGTCACCTCAGTCGCCGCGTCGTAGCGCACGCCATGCAGCGCCTCGACCTTGTCCGCGACGCGCTCGCGCAGGAGCGGCACGCCGGTCATCAGCGGATATTGGTTGTGCCCTGCTTTCATCGCAGCAGTCACAGCGTCGATGAGTCGCGGATCACAGTCGAAGTCCGGGAAGCCCTGCCCCAAATTAATCGCCTGATGCTTCACGGCCAGCGCCGACATCACCGAAAACACGGTGGTGCCGACTTTTGGGAGTTTGGATACGAGGATGGGAGCGGCCATATTCGAAAAAGAAAGTGATATTTCGCGGGGCGTGCACCGCGCGCCTCGCTGCACCATTTTTTTTGACGCAGATTACGCGGATGAGTCAGTTGATTTACGCAGATTTTCGGGGAGCAATCTAGCGTCACACCCAAAAAAATCAGCGCAAATCTGCGTCAAATCTGCGGAATCTGCGTCAGAGAAGATAGCCGAGGAAAAGCGAGTTCAGCGCAATTCAAGCGGTCGGGTATAGTAGCGTTTGCTTATTTTTATCGATGCGCCTTTAAGGCAAACATCGCGCGGCCACGTTGGACGTTCTCTTACTGATTGGGCTCATTCTGTTGAATGGCCTGTTTGCCATGAGCGAAATCGCTCTGGTTTCCGCGAAGAAAATTCGCTTGGAACAATCGGCTGCGGCCGGAAACAAAGGCGCGGTCGCTGCGCTGGCGTTGGCATCGGAACCGACGCGCCTCCTCTCCACCGTGCAAACCGGCATCACGCTCATCACGCTCGCAATGGGCGCGTTCGGCGAGAGCGCATTCACCGAGGCGCTTGAACATTGGCTCAATCAGTGGGCGTGGGCCGCGCACTACAGCAAACAAGCCTCAACGATCATCGTGGTGTCGGTCATCGGCATCATCTCGTTGATCTTCGGCGAACTGGTTCCGAAGCGCATCGGCCTCTTGTTCCCGGAAACCATCGCCAAGCACAGCGCGCGTCCGATGCAGTGGCTGGCGCGCGCGGCGATGCCGCTTGTTCGCATGTTGGCGTGGACAACCGATGCACTGGTGAAGCCATTCGGTCGACACAAAACTGACGAACCGCCGATTACGGAAGAAGAAATTAAGGGCTTGATGCTGCAAGGCGCCAACGCTGGCGTCTTCGAGCATGGTGAATCGAACATCGTTTCGCGCGTCTTCAACCTCGACGACCACACGGTCGAGCACATCATGACGCCGCGCGCCGACATGGTGGTGATCGACACGGAAGCCGATCCCGCGGTCACGCTGGAGCTCCTGAAGCAAAGCGACTACACGCGCTATCCCGTGGTCAAAGGCGACGTGTCAAACGTCATCGGCGTCATCGATTCCGGCGACTTGCTGGCGCACTACTTGAAGAGCGGCAAATTGATGCCCGAGCGCGTGCGCAAAGAAGCCGTGTTCGTGCCGGAAACGGTGACTGTGCTTGAGGTCCTCGAAACCTTCAAGCGCACGCGCGAATCGCTCGCGTTCGTGGTGGATGAGCACGGCGAAGTGTTGGGTCTCGTGACGCTCACGGACGTGCTTGAAGCCATCGTCGGCGACTTGGGAGACGAAGACGAAGCGGCCAACTCTGATGCTGTTCGCCGCACCGACGGCACTTGGCTCGTCGACGGATCGATGTCGTTACAACGCTTCCGCGAACTGTTCCCCGACGTCTCCGCGTTTGCAGGCGAGTCGAGCGGCGATTACCGCACGCTGGGTGGTTTCGTGATGGCGGAACTCGGTCGCATCGCCGCGGTGGCTGATAAAGCGAGCCACAGCGGCCATCAGCTCGAAGTCATCGACATGGACGGGCGCCGCATCGACAAGCTACTTGTGACGCCGCCGCGCGACGACACCGGCGTGTAGCGCTCGCTTACGCGCCGTGCTTTCCACTCTCTCCGTCATCCTGCCTACCGCGATCATCGTGGTGGCCGGTTATGTGGCGGGCAAGCGCGTGCTGGATGCGACGGGCATCAAGGCGCTGTCGGACTTGGTGTTCATGCTGTTCTTGCCGTGCCTGTTGTTTCGATCGCTCGCGAGCGCGCGATTTGGCGGCTCCGACGCCACGTTGCTGGCCGTGTATTTCGGCGTGACTGTGGTTTGGTTTTTTGTCGTCGCCCTCTTCACGCGCAGCCGCCCTAATGCGAGCACACCTGGTGCCATCGTGCTCGGGCTCGGCGCAGTTTTTTCGAATACCGTGCAGCTTGGCATTCCCATTCAAAAACTCGCGTTTGGAGAAGCGGGGTTGAAGCTTCATCTCTCAATCATTGCGATTCACTCGCTGATCCTCCTCACCACGGCCACCGTGTGGTTAGAGATCACCAACGCGCGGCAATCCACCGACGGTAAGAGCGTCGCGCAAAACATCCTGCACGTCGTGAAAACCTCGGTGATTCATCCCGTGATTCTGCCGATTCTGGCGGGCTTGTTGTGGAGCTATGCACAGTTTCCGTTGCCCGCATGGGTCGACCAACCCTTGGGCTTTTTGGCGTCCGCGGCAGGGCCGATCATGCTGGTGCTCATGGGCGCGCAGCTGTCGACGATGCGCCTCACGGATCATTGGCAGCAGGGCCTCTCGTTGACTGTTGCTAAGAACGTGATCCACCCTTTGCTGATCTTCGCGGGTGCTTGGGCATTTGGCCTTTCTCCGCTTGCGATCGCGGTCGCCGTCACCTGCGCAGCGCTGCCGATGGGCGCCAACGTATTCTTGTTTTCGCAGCGCTACCGCGTGAACGAAAACGTGGTCACCGCCGCGATGGCGCTGTCGAGCCTTGCCGCATTGGCGACGCTCTCGATCGCTTTGGCGGTGCTGCCTAAGCCGTAACGAAATATGTCAGGCGACATAACGGCAATAGCACTCCCCGACTCGCTCATGCAGCTCGGCGAGTTCGCCTTCATCGACGTTGAAACGACGGGCGGCAGCGCGCTGCATGATCGCGTGACCGAGGTCGCGATCATTCGCTTTCGTGCTGACGGACATGTCGAACGCTGGCAGTCGCTGGTCAATCCGCTCATGAGCATCCCGCCGGCGATTCAGGCGCTCACGGGCATCACCAACGCGATGGTGCGCGACGCGCCAACATTCTTCGATGTGCGCGAGGATGTGCGGCGCATGCTCGAAGGCGCAGTGTTCGTGGCGCACAACGCGCGCTTTGATTACGGGTTCATCAAGAACGAGTTTCGTCGACAAAGCGAATCGTTTACCGCCGACGTGCTGTGCACGGTGCGGCTGTCGCGCGCGCTGTACCCAAACGCTGACGGCCACGGGCTCGACGCGGTGATTCATCGTCACAAACTGCGCGTCACCGAGCGCCACCGCGCTATGGGCGACACCGAAGCGACCGCAGCGTTCGTCGTCGCGGCAACGCAGGACCATGGCGACGAGCACGTGCATGCGGCAGTGAAGTCGCTTCTACGCATGCCGTCGCTGCCGAAACATTTGCCGACCAATGCGTTGCACGACAT
>JAKPSO010000385.1 GCA_029571495.1 Pseudomonadota bacterium | reverse complement strand
CGCGCCAGCGTGAGCCACAAGTCGCCTTCGAGGTAGGCCAACAATTGCGCGGCGGCAAAACGGCCCTTGGAAAGCAGATGTCCGCTGCGCTTACGCCGCCGCGTGATTTCCTCGGCGCGGGCAACGTCAAAGCAAACAATCGCTTCGGCCGCGATCGCGCCGTTCTTAGTTGCGCCGAACGACAATATATCCACGCCCGCGCGCCAAGTGATATCCGCCGGTTTACAGCCAAGCGCCGCCACTGCGTTTCCAAACCGCGCGCCATCCATATGAACGCCCAAGCCAGCCGCCTTCGCGGCTTGGCCGAGCGCCGCCATCTCCATCGGCGAATAGAGCGCGCCCTTTTCAGTTGTCTGCGACACCGACAGCGCTGCGGGCTTGACCGAATGAATGCCGCGTTCGTTCCGGGCGATGGCTTCGTGCAAAGCCGAAACGCTCACCTTTGCCGCATCGCCGTCGACCAGAACCAATTTCGCGCCGCCGGAATAGAACTCAGCGGCGCCGCATTCATCGCATTCGATGTGCGCCTCACGATGACACAGCACCGCGCCCCAGGGCGGCGTCAAGCTCGCGACCGCAATCGCGTTTGCGGCTGTGCCGCTGGCGACCGTAAAGACACGCACTTCGCGCTCGAACAGCGCGCTGAATGCTTCATCCAGCCGCTTCGACCATTGATCTTCGCCGTATGCGGATGCAGCGCCTTCGTTCACATTGCTCAACGCCGCGATAATTTCTGGCGCCGCGGGCGCGGTGTTGTCGGAGCGAAAATTCATAACCCGTTATCCTCGCGCGCGTGACGTCGCTTTTCGTTCACGCCTCATCCACACTTCGCGCAATCTTCGTTTCAAAACAGCACAAATTCTTCGCGCCGCGAACGCTTGCTTTACAGAGCTGCGCTAGCGTTAGCGGGAAATTAGCCATCGGGGCGCGCTGTGCAACACTTCATCAACCATGCGGCGATCGAGCGCGCCGCGGCTGAAGTCTTCTCGAACGCGCGCGCACGCTTCTATCTTCTTGGTCTGACCGCACTTGCCGTGACTATTGTCGCGGGCGCTGCGCTTGGCGCCATCTGGCTTGGCCTTGCGCTGCTCGTGGATGCAACGCGCAATACGCTGACGCGGCATTTCAAACGGCTTTCGGCAGCGCAAGCCGCCGCTGCGGCGCTTGCACTCGATGTGGCCAGCGCCGCAAGCCTCGCTGTCGCGCCCGCGATCGCCTGGTTTTCGAACACTGCAATGAGCTGCGCCATAGCTGCCGCCCTGCTGGCCGCGCTTACCGTCGACGTTGCACTCAACGCCAGGCGCGGCCGCGTGCATGCTCTCATCCAATGCGCGCCCTATGCGTTTTTGGGCCTGACCATTCTCTTCCAGAGCGGCAACATTGCCGCCGCCGCCGTGGCGGGGATCGCCATCGGCTATGTCTTCGCGGCCTGCCTGCATCAAACCCACCGCGCCGCTCACGCGCGCATGCAAGACGCCGAATGGGTGCGCCAGCTCAATATGAGTTTCGGTGAGAGCGCCGCCGTTGGCTGGGAGATCGACTTCACGCGCGGCCGCGTTGCTGGCGCACAACGTCTTGGCGCCCTGATTGGCCGACCGGTCGCCTACGCCGATATCGTCGAACACGGCTTCTTCGCGCCGGGCCACGATCGCGCCTTGGTCAACGCCGCGTTCATGCCTGCGGCCGGCGCGGTCCGCCGCATCGCGCTTGAGCACGACGTCATACGCACCGACGGCATGACGATGCGGGTGCGCCATCAGGGCTTTGTGCGCACGACACCGGACGGCGTTCCGCTCCGCATCACCTGTGTCACGCGTCTAGCGGATGCGGTCTCCGCCAGCGCCGTGTCAGCGGCGACCTTTA
>JAKPSO010000367.1 GCA_029571495.1 Pseudomonadota bacterium | reverse complement strand
GACTGATCCACCACGGCGAGCGCAGCAGGATCGCAAACAAGGATTTATCGGACATCTTCAACTGCACGGCGTTCTCCCGAGATAAGGCCGCGTTTGTAGCACGGCGGGAAATTTGCGTGGCTACGCGGCGGGCGGTTGAGGGCGATGGCAGTGCACAAGACCCCAGATTGTGTTTAATGGCTTATTAGCTCAAACGACCAGCAGGCGGTCGTTATAGGCAATTATCGTCAATAGTCGATATACAGAAAAAACGACCTCAAAGCGCCGCCTGGCTGTCACTCGTGCGATAAAGCCATTGCGTGGCTTTATGTGCGTGCACTTGAAACGTGACCGTTCGTACCTATAATTAGCACTCATCAGGGGCGAGTGCTAACAATCGAATTTCGTCTGTTAGTGCTTGCTACGCTCCGATGCCAAATGTGGCGACAGCGTCTTCCTGCCGATTTACGGCGGGCCCTTCGAATTCAAACTTAGAACCAGTTCAAGGAGAACTATTCATGTCATTGAAACTTCGCCCCCTGCACGACCGCGTGATCGTTAAGCGTCTCGAAGAAGAGCGTAAGACAGCCTCCGGCATCGTGATCCCCGACACCGCCACCGAAAAGCCTGATCAAGGTGAAGTGCTGGCCGTGGGCCCAGGCAAGCGCGACGACAGCGGCAAGCAAAACGCGCCAGACGTCAAAGTCGGCGACAAAGTTCTCTTCGGCAAATACGCTGGCCAAACCGTCAAAGTCGACGGCGACGAGCTACTCGTCATGCGCGAAGAAGACATCATGGCTGTAGTGCAGAAATAGTCTTCGCCCGACTCAATCAAACAATTTTTTAACCAAGTTTCGGGCGCCGCGAGACGAGATGAGCACAAGGCGCCGGTGACCGACGTGTACTTGCGTACACGAGGTCGACGGCAACGCAGTGATCGCTCGTCGTAGCAAGCCCTAGGAGATTCAAATGGCAGCAAAAGACGTAGTATTTGGCGGCGAAGCCCGCGCTCGCATGCTCGAAGGCGTGAACATTCTCGCCAACGCAGTAAAAGTCACCCTCGGCCCGAAAGGCCGTAATGTCGTGCTCGAGCGCTCGTTCGGTGCCCCGACCGTGACCAAAGACGGCGTATCGGTCGCGAAAGAAATCGAACTCAAAGACAAACTGCAAAACATGGGCGCGCAGCTCGTGAAAGAAGTTGCGTCGAAAACGTCCGATCACGCAGGTGACGGCACCACGACCGCAACCGTTCTTGCACAAGCGATTGCTCGCGAAGGCTTCAAATACGTAGCCGCCGGCATGAACCCGATGGACCTGAAGCGCGGCATCGACAAGGCTGTCACGGCCCTCGTTGAAGAGCTGAAAAAAGCGTCCAAAGCGACGACCACCAGTAAAGAAATCGCTCAGGTTGGCTCGATCTCCGCTAACAGCGACGAGTCGATCGGCAAGATCATTGCTGACGCGATGGAAAAAGTCGGCAAAGAAGGCGTGATCACCGTTGAGGACGGCAAGTCCCTCGAAAACGAACTCGACGTCGTCGAAGGCATGCAGTTCGACCGTGGCTACATCAGCCCCTACT
>JAKPSO010000802.1 GCA_029571495.1 Pseudomonadota bacterium | reverse complement strand
TGGCCGCAGCGCCCTCCTCCGCCAGACGATGTGCCCGCACGTAGTCACGTCCTCCTGGAGTTGGTTTGCCCCACAAGATCATGAAGGCCAAACGAGCTTTCGCCGATACGTTGCCGTTCTGCTCGGCAAGCGTAAACCAGCGGAGCGCTTCGTCGTGGCCTTCGAATGGAATTTTTGACGCAAGCATTCGCTGAAACACCAGCGCACCCAGTTCGAATTGGGCCGCGGCGTCGCCTGCGTTGGCGCGCTTATGGAGCGCCGCTTCGGCCTTCGCCGAAATCACCGGCTTGGCGAACACAGGGACGGTTGCCTTGGTCTGGTCCGCAGCCTGCGCAACGGCATCGCCAGACGTGACTGCAGCCAACAGTGCGCAGCAGACACTAACGGCAAAACATTTGGTGAAATTCAAGATTCAGCCTTCAAACGACGATCCACGAAATTACCTACCGATCTTACAAACGATCGTCCGGTCTCAAGCCTACTGCGGTGCGCAACTGCTGCCATCAAACCTTCGCCCAACCAGCGCCTCGGTGGGCAACAAGTTGCCCACCCTACGAAAACCGCTACTTCGCCAAAAACGCCCGAATCACATCAGCCGCTTTATTCACCGCCAGCACACCATCCAGGTGCCCGCCGTCGCCTTCGATCACGAACACTTCCGCTGACTTGCCGAGGCCGCGCAATTTCGCTGCGGCTTTTTGAGACATTTCTGGCGGGAACACTAGGTCGCTTTGCGCGGGGATGAAAAGGAATTTCGCTTTGATCTTCGCGGCTTCGTCTTCTACGTTGAAGAGCTGGTTCGCTTTGGCCATGTAGATTTTGTTGTTGGCGTCGGTGGTGACGGCGCGTGCGATGCCCGCTTTGGTGAGCGCATCTTCGCTCGCAAAGCGATTGCCAATGGCGTCTGCTGGCGGTTTGGTCGCGTCGGCGGGTTTGTAACCGAAGGTCTTTTCAACCCAGTTCCAGTGGCGCGTAGTGATCGTGACGAGCTTCAATGCGAGCGCGATGCCTTCGAGCGGTTCGCCAGCGGCGTAGTAGTCGCCGTTGTTCCACTTCGGATCAGCTTTGATCGGCGCGACCCAAATGTCCAAGAGCGCAACGGCCCACGGCGAGATCGACAAGCCGGGCGAGATCACGGGGATCGCACGCTCAACGAAGTCGGGGTAGAGCACGGTCCATTCGACGGACTGCACGCTGCCGCCGGAAGCGCCCGCGACGGCGTAAAGCTTCTTGACGCCGAGCGAATCGACGAGCGCTTTGTGCACGCGCACGGAGTCGCGCATCGCGACGACGGGGAAGCTCATGCCGTACGGCTTGCCGGTGTCGGGGTTGATGGACGACGGGCCAGTCGTCGTCACCATCGGGTCTTTGGTATTCAGATTTGAGAGCGTGTCGGCGCTGATGACGAAAAATTTATCGGTATCAATCGGCTTGCCCGGCCCGATGATCGAATCCCAGTAGCCCGCCATGACGTCAGCGGCTTTGTACTTGCCCGCCGCGTGCGAATTGCCGGAGTAGAAGTGCGCGATGAAAATCGCGTTGTCGCCAGCGGCGTTGAGCTTGCCGTAGGTTTCATAACCCACTTTCACGTTCTTGATCGCCTTGCCGCCGAAGGTCGTGTAGCTCGGCAATTCGAATACTTTTTTCTCAGTGAGCAGCGGTGTTTGTGCGGAGGTAGACGCAGCTGTCAGCGCGCCGATGGAGAGCGCAGCAGCGAGCGCGAACGAACGAAAAAACTTCATGTGAATCCCCTTTTTGGTGAACGATGAATGCGAAATCTGTTGCGGTGGTTTTGTTGCAGTAGTTTTAGCACTGGGCAGGCACGATGTGCACGTCTGGCCAACGGTCTGCGTACTTTTTTGTCGCAACGCGCGCTTGGTAATTTGCGACAGTTGCACGCACTGGGTTGTGACGAACGGTCATGGAAAACAAGTCATTCAAGGTTCGCCGTCCGTACGGCGCGATGACCTGAACTTCGTCCGAGTCAGTGAGCGTTACGCCGATGCAGGTGACGAACTCGGGCCACGTGGCAATCGCGTCTTCGAGCGACCGCAGCGGCTCAACCGCGCGACCGAACGCGGCCTCAAACCATTGATGAACGCCCGCTTGATTGGTCACCTCCCATGGCACGGATGGCATCAGCGCTTGCAGCGCTCGTTGCAGGTCGGCGTCGCGCTCCGCCGAAATGTCCGCCGCATCGAAGAACGCGACGTCAACATCAGCCAACACGGACGGCGCGTCACGTCCGGTCAAGGCATCCCACGCGAGGTTGCGCACTGCGCCCGCGCCGATGCACCACGAAGCGAGCCCTAGTGTGCGGACGCTGCGCAGCCAACACATGAAGGGCTCGTTTGCACGAACAAGCGAGATGAGTCGCGCGGTTTGCGCCGCCACGTTCATGGTTCGACAAGCTCACCACGAACGGCGTGAGTGGTGAGCGCAGCGTTTACTCCTGGGCATGCCGAACGGTCACCACGAACGGAGCGCGTAGACATTGTGTTCAAGTGCGTCCCGCTATCCGCTTCTCCATAAACACACTCAGCGGATCGTCGGGATAATCGCCGTAGCGCGTGCAGCGCGTGAAGCCTGAGCGTTCGTAGAGCGCGATCGCTTCGTGTTGGTGGATGCCGGTTTCTAGGCGCAGCGTCGGGCACGACGCGCGCGCGGCTTCGGTCTCCAGCGCGGTGAGGATGGCTTTGGCGAGCCCGCGACCGCGTTGCTCGGGTTTCACGTACATGCGCTTGACCTCGCCATAGTCTCCCATGAGCACAACCGCGCCACAGCCGATGGCGGCGCTGCCGGGCGCTTCACGCAGCACGACGAACAAGACGTTCGGTTGCATGAGGGTTTGGATATCGAGCAGGTGATTGCTCTCGGCTGGGTACAGCGACGATTGGTAGGCGTCGAGCGCGTCGATGAGGGCGATGACGTCGGGCTGGTTGGGTGATTCGCGGTTGATGTGCATACGTCGACGAAGTTTAGCGACGCTCTCGCAGGGTTTCGCGGGGCGAGAAGGACAAAACGCCATTCGCCTCCGCCCTGATACAGCTTTTCGATAAAACGACTATTCTGCGGTCGTTATAGCCCGATTTCCGCAATTATTGAGTTATGTATTTTTTGCGCTGTAACGACCACCAAGCGGCGCGCAAGCCACAAAAGCTACTGACCCGGCGCACCACCACGGCGTTCGCTCGATCAATCGACAGCACAGCGCGCACAAAAATGGCGACAATGGTGACAATCGCTCCGCGGGCACAGCGCTTGCTCTTACTGCCTGCTCCTTCACCGACAACCGCCATTCATGACCATCCACGTCGCACTCA
>JAKPSO010000322.1 GCA_029571495.1 Pseudomonadota bacterium | reverse complement strand
AACTGCAACAGCCTGCACACCAACGCGTTCGACGAAGCGATCACCACGCCGACCGAAGAATCGGTGCGCCGCGCGATGGCGATCCAGCTCATCATCAACCGCGAATGGGGCCTCGCCAAAAACGAAAACCCGAACCAAGGCGCGTTCATCATCGACGAGCTCACCGACTTAGTCGAAGAAGCCGTGCTCAAAGAATTCGAAGCGATCAGCGAACGCGGTGGCGTGCTCGGCGCGATGGAAACCGGCTATCAACGCGGCAAGATTCAAGAAGAATCAATGTTCTACGAGCACAAAAAGCACGACGGCTCGTACCCCATCATCGGCGTCAACACGTTCCGCAACCCGAACGGCGAAGAAGCTACCGGCAACCTAGAACTCGCGCGTTCCACGGAAGAAGAAAAGCAAGGCCAACTCAAACGCCTCGCCGACTTCCACGCGGCTCACAAGGCCGATGCGCCTGCGGCGCTGGCGCGACTGAAACAAGTTGCGATCAATGGCGGGAACGTGTTTGCTGAATTGATGGAAACCGTGAAAGTGGCTTCGCTTGGGCAGATTACCGATGCGTTGTTTGAAGTGGGCGGGCAGTATCGACGGAGTATGTAAGCTCAACCAATAACTTCATGGATTCAAGGAATTTATCCCTGCACAACGCTCAATCGCATGAATCTGTTCGTTGACTAGCCCGTCGGTCAATCGAGCCAATTCCAATGCCGATAAGTGCTCGTCGTAGGATTTGGTAATGGCGTCCGTCAGGTTGTAGTAGTCGTAAACGCCCTTTGTGTTAACTGTGTACGTCGCCGGTCCCATGCTCATTGATAACAGCCAACTGTGTGAAATCGACTCCAGCCCCTGATACGCGAGGTTGTCGAAGCGCACGTTGAACACAAAATGCTGTGTATCCATCGTAATGTCAGATTTTGCACTGGCAAGGGCCTTTTCTATCGACGAGTCTGCCTCCCCAAAAACATCAGCGACGTAAACGTATCGCTTGAGTTGGCTAAACAGTGGTTCGAAACTTCGAGCCTTATCGCTGAGTTTTCGGACGAGAGGCGCAAAAATTTCGTCAAACGCAGTATTTAGAGAATCTAGCGTTTTTGTAACGTGGAGAGCACCCTTTTTTCCATCAAGCAATTTTGCAAGCATCTTGATCTGACGATCCTGCTCATCAGGTTCTTCAATGCTTTCACCACGTGCTCCAGCCAGCATGATCTGAAGCGACGCGCACACGCATCCAGCGATGTATTCAGCGAACACCTCAAATTGTCCCCCGTCAGCCTGACGCAACGCGGCAAAGTACTCCTGCTTGTTCTGCGTTTTGATAATTGCTGGTGGAAAGCCGTATTTGATGAAAATGAGATTCATCAGTAAGCGCGCCATACGGCCGTTGCCGTCGTCGAATGGATGAATTAGAACAAACTCGTAATGCGCTTTAGCGGCGCATAACAAGACTTCAGCGCTCGTCGGATTTTGCAAATCGTTGATCGATTGCAATAGGGCGTGCATCTTTTCCGGCACGTCAATCGGCTCAGCGAATCGGAAAATTTCTCCCGTGACGGTCTGCACGTGATTTTGTCCGGTCTTGTACTGCCCTACTTCAATCCATCGCCGCGTGGGTGCGCCTTCGGGAGTGATCGCGTCAACTTGGTAGCGCTCGCGCAGAATCAAAACATGAAGCTGCCGGAAGAAACTTTCTGAAAGCGGAGCATCGCCTCGTGTCAGTTCAACTAAGGCGTCAATTGCCTCGTTGTGACCGGTAATTTCAATGTGGTCCTTAAGCGACTTTCCTTGCGCCGTGATGTTGTGCAGCAGTAGCGACTTCGTCTCGCCAAACGTTAGCGAATTGCCCTCGATATTGTTCGAGTGGTAGTTCCAGTCAAAGCGAAATTTCTGCCAAATCCGCTTTTCCTGATCTGGATTGAGCGGACGCAATGCG
>JAKPSO010000321.1 GCA_029571495.1 Pseudomonadota bacterium | reverse complement strand
CTATCCACATGCCCCGATTCGCGCGGTCGCCGCAGCGCTCAATGCCGAAGTGACCGTCGCGTGCCCTTTTGACGACTCCACCCCATCGTGGCACCGCGCAAATCCGGTGCCGCAACCGGAATTCGACGCGCTGCTTGCCCAGTTCGACGTGCTCGTCGTTCGCGGCGAAGACTCCTTCGTTCGGGCGCAATACGCCGCGAAACCGATGCTCTGGCACATCTACCCGACGCCCGACGACGCGCACATTGTGAAGCTTGACGCATGGCTCGACCGTTACTGCGTAGGCCTTGATCCGGCTGTTGCCGACGCCATCCGCTCGGCGCACCTCGCGTTCAATTGCGGCGACAAGCGGCCCGAAATGTACGCGCCGTTTGCGCTGCTGTTGCCTGCGATTAGGGCTCACGCAAAGCGCTGGCGCGACCACCTGTGCGCGCAAACTGATCTCGCTACACGCCTGCTCGCCTTTATTTCTTTGAAAGAATCGCAAAAAACTGGCTAAAATCAAAGGCTTTGCTACGAAACCCCAGCGCCCGGCCCGTTCTGAACCGCTTTCATTGGCGGCAGCATCGCGAAAAGTGAAGTCTTTCGCCCTCTCCAGCACAGCCGCCCTCATTTCACGCACGTCAGGCGCGCCAACCTCACTCATCAAACTATGAAACTCGCATCTGAGCTCCGCGCCGGTAACGTCATCATGATTAACGACGTTCCAATGGTCGTGCAAAAAGCCGAACTCTCGAAGTCGGGCCGTAACGCCGCTGTGGTGAAAGCCAAACTGAAGAACCTGTTGTCCAACGGCGGCACCGAAACCGTATTCAAGGCCGACGAAAAATTTGACGTCGTGATGCTCGAAAAGAAAGAAGTCACGTACAGCTACTTCAACGACCCGATGTACGCGTTCATGGACGCCGAGTACAACCAGTACGACATCGAGAAGGACAACATGGGCGACGCGCTCAAGTACCTTGAAGACGCAATGCCTTGCGAAGTCACCTTCTACGAAGGCCGCGCCATTGGCCTCGAAATCCCCACCACGCTGACCCGCGAAGTGGAATACACCGAGCCCGCCGTCCGCGGAGACACGTCCGGCAAAGTCATGAAGCCTGCACGCCTCAAAGGCACCGGTTTCGAGATCCCTGTTCCCGCGTTCGTCAACACCGGCGACATTATCGAAATCGACACCCGCACCGACGAATTCAAGAAGCGAGTGTAGTCCGCCCTCGCGACCTCGTCGCAATCGTAAACGGCTCCTGCGGGAGCCGTTTTACTTTGGCGGTTCTGAGTCTTCAGTTTCCTGCGCCAGCGCAAGCATCGGCGCGACGTAAGCGCGATAATTCCGTGAGGAGGAATTACGCTAGATGATCGTCGCATACTTAACGCACCCGTTTTCCACGAAACACGAGATGGGGTCGCACCATCCGGAATGCCCAGACCGTGTGCGCGTCATCGACGATCACCTGCGTGCGCAGGGTCTGCTCGACTTCATGCGCGAAGAGAGCTCCGAGCCCGCGACGGACGAAGTGATCCTCCGTGCGCACAGTGAATTCTTGCTTGAAAGCCTCGAACGCATGGCGCCCACGGAGGGCTACGCCGGCATCGACGGCGACACCACGATGAATCCGTACACCATGCAGGCCGTTCGCCATTCCGCGGGAGCCGCGGTGCACGCGGTGGATTTGGTGTGCGGTGGCAAGAGCCCTCGCGCCTTTTGCAACATTCGCCCGCCGGGACATCATGCCGAGCGCGACCGTGCGATGGGGTTTTGCTTCCTGAACAACGCAGCAATTGCAGTGCTTCATGCCATTGAGGCGCACGGCTTGGAGCGCGTCGTACTCGTCGACTTCGACGTCCATCACGGCAACGGCACCGAAGATATTTTGGTCGAAGAGTGCAACAAAGGTCGCGTGCTGATGGTCTCGACCTTTCAGCATCACCTCTACCCCGGCACCGGCGACAATCCGATGGCCGACAACATGGTGAACGTGCCGCTGAAGGCGTATTCCAAGGGCGACGCAATGCGCGCCGCGGTGACCGATTTGTGGCTGCCGGCGATGGATAAATTTGCGCCGCAACTCATCGTGATCTCAGCAGGATTTGATGCGCATCGCGAAGATGACCTTGCGTCGCTCGGTTGGATCGATTCTGACTATCGCTGGCTCACCCAGCAACTGGCTGCGGTCGCCGACAAACACGCCAAAGGCCGCATCGTCTCGCTTCTAGAGGGTGGTTACCACCTCGACGCGCTCGCCCGCAGCGTCGGCGAGCATGTCAAAGTTTTGATCGGCGCAGACTGATTATTCGCCGCTGCGAAGCACCTCGCCGCGCGCGTCGCACAGCAGGTAACTCACGCCTTCGTCGTCCAGGAAGGTCTGCGCCAACTCGCCCTTTAGCATAGCAATTGTTGAGAGCGCGCCAGCCTGAACGCATAGGGCGCCGACCACGCTGACCGACCGCCAAGCAGAAACTGGCCAGCCCGTGCGTGGATCGAGTACGTGGCAGTAGCGAACACCGTCCACTTCGATGAAGCGTTCGTAATCGCCGCTCGTAGCAATGGCGCCGTGGCGCAGCGGAATCGTCGCGAAGCATTGGTCGGGCGCGTTCGGCGAAGGGCGCGGCTCGCGAATACCAATCTGCCACGGTTCGCCGTCGGCCTGCACGCCGATCACACGCACGTCGCCACCAAGATTCACGAGCGCGTTGTCCACACCCGCCGCCGCAAGTACCGCAGCCGCGCGATCTACGGCGTACTCTTTGCCGAAGCCGCCGAAGTCCAACTCCATCCCCGGCTGCGTGAGGCGAACGCGCTCACCGTCAAATTCAACGTGCTGCCAACCAACGAGGGGTAGCAACGCATTAATCGCAGACTGCGCGGGCAGTCGCTGCGCCCGGAAGTCCCAGACGCGGCGCAACACGCCGGACGTGCAGTCGAACAAGCCGCCACTGGACTCAAAAAGCTGTGCCGCGAAGGCAACGAGCTGCCGCGTTTCGTCATCGATCAGAACAGGTTCGTTGGCACCCGCGGCAGCATTGATCAGTGAGACTACGCTGTCGAGCCGGTACCGCGAGTACTTTTGCTCGATACGGCGAACCTCCGCAATCGCGCCTGCGACGGCAGCGCGTGCCGAGTCTGCATCCATCCCCGACACGCGAATTTCGCACGGGCTCGCCATCGCCAAGAACCGCACCACGACGTCGCGACCAGTTTCACCCGGCAACAGCGAAGAGTCAGCAGGCATTGTCGCTAGAAGCGGCGACTGACACCGATCTGCGCGAACTGCGCGCGAAATGGCGCG